>DFHJ01000002.1 GCA_002372665.1 Anaerovibrio lipolyticus | reverse complement strand
TCGTATTTTGAGCTTGGAGCAGGCCCTTGAGTATATTAACGATGACGAGCTGGTGGAGGTAACTCCAGACAGCATTCGCCTTCGCAAGGCCATTCTTGATAAGGTTGTTCGCGGTAGAGCAAGTAAAAACGCTCGTAAAGAAAGCTGATAATGGCTTTTGCTGACAGCTTCTTCATAGGTCTAAAGACTCATTTTTGAAAAATATAAAAATATTTGCAAAAACAGCAGGACAAAACCTGCTGTTAGCGAATATAATAGAAAGTACCCCAAGTTGGGTTTATTATCAAGAACTTATTTTTTATTTATTCCATTCTATTTATTTTAATGATTCTGGACTTATATTAATGGAGGGCGGACGTTGTGAGTATTCTAAAAAAACTGGAAGACTTCTTCGCACCGGTTGAGGTTGAGGATGAACTGTTTGTTGGTGAAGAAGAGGTAGTTGAGGAACAGGTTGAGCGTAAGGTTGTAGGGGGTAGCACTACTGCAAGTGCTGTTAAGCCGGCTCCAGCACCTGTAAAGAGACCTAATCTAACCTTGCACACCAATAACAGTCATCGTGCTGCTGAAATGAAGATTAAGATTTTCATGCCACAGCGCTTTGATGATGTTCGTGAGGTTGCTGATGCTTTGAAGGCTAAGAATTCGGCTATTGTTAATTACGAGCGTGTGGAGCTTCCTGAGCAGCAGCGCATTTGTGATTTTCTGAATGGTGTTTGCTATGTTCAGGATGGTTTCGTCCATCGTATTTCCAATACCATGGTTCTTTATGCACCAGAAGGCGTTGAAATTAACGAGATGAAGTCTGTAGCTGCTACATTGTAATGTTTGGTGATTTTTGAGGCTGTTGCGCTAGTAACAGTCTCTTTTGGTTTGCTGTTCTGATTGACAAAGAGCAGGTTTTTACTTATAATATTCTAGTAAATTTTGTATTTTATGTGAGTGCCCCATGCGGCACTCATTATTTATTGAGCAAAGGAGTTTTTAGTAATGGCAGACAAGAGCGTACTTCTTACCGCAGACGGTTTGAAAAAACTACAGGAGAAACTTGATCATTTAAAAAGTGTAAAACGACTTGAGGTAGCTGATCGTCTGAAAGCTGCTATTGCTCTGGGTGACCTTTCCGAGAACTCCGAGTATGATGATGCCAAGAATGAGCAGGCTTTCCTGGAAGGTGAGATTGCTGAGCTGGAGGAAAAAATCCGCCATGCCAAGATTATCGAGAATAGTGCTGACAGCAATGTAGTTTCCATGGGTTCCAAAATCGTATTGAAGGATTTGGAGTTTAATGAAACTGATGAGTATCAGCTGGTAGGCTCCACTGAGGCAGACCCAGATGAGGGCAAGATTTCCAATGAGTCCCCGGTAGGTGCGGCTATTATTGGCAAGTCCGTAGGTGAGGTCGTAGAGGTTCATGTTGGTGAGAACATCATCAATTATGAAATCATGGAAATTAAGCACTAAAAAATAGGAGAATGTAAAGTGGCAGAAAATAAGGAAAATGTTCCTGTTCAGCAGGATATGAATGAATTGTTGAAGGTACGCCGTGATAAGCTGGCAGCCTTCAGAGAAATGGGTGTAGCTCCTTTTGGCCATCGTTTTGAGGTTTCTCATCATAATGCTGCAGTTCTGGAGCAGTATGCAAATCTTGAAGGCGAGGATGAAAGTGCAGAGGAAGTGACTATTGCCGGTCGTCTTATGGCTATCCGTGGCCATGGCAAAGCCAGCTTCTCTGTAATTATGGACCGTACCGGCCGTATTCAGATTTACTTTAAGCTGGATGTATTGGGTGAGGAGAAGTACAAGCAGTTCAAGCTCCTGGATATTGGTGATATTATTGGCGTAAAGGGTCATGTATTCCGTACCCGTCGCGGTGAGCTTACCGTTCGTGTAGATGACTTTGATCTCCTTTCCAAGTCTCTCCGTCCGCTTCCTGAGAAGTTCCACGGTCTCACTGATACCGAAATTCGCTATCGCCAGCGCTATGTGGACCTTATTATGAATCCTGAGGTTATGAATACCTTTGTGGCTCGTACCAATATTATTAAATCTATCCGTAATTATCTGGATTCCCGTGACTTCCTTGAGGTTGAAACTCCAGTATTGGGTACTATTGCCGGTGGTGCAGCAGCACGTCCGTTCATTACCCATCATAATACCCTTGATTTGGATATGTACCTCCGCATTGCAACTGAGCTCAATCTGAAGCGTCTTGTTGTAGGCGGTATGGAGCGCGTATACGAAATTGGCCGTGTATTCCGTAACGAGGGCATGGACGTACGCCATAATCCGGAGTTTACTTCTATTGAGATTTATCAGGCCTATGCCGATTATAATGACTTGATGGATGTTACTGAGGGCATTGTTCGTGATGCAGCTATGGCTGTTTGTGGCAGCCTGCAGGTGGATTATCAGGGAATAACCATTGATTATTCCAGCTTCAAGCGTATCAGCATGAATGACGCAGTTAAGGAAGCTACCGGCAAGGATTTCCTGAGCTGTGAAACCGTGGAGGAAGCCCGTGCTATGGCTGACGAAATCGGTGTTCCTTATGAGAAGCGTTTTGGTATTGGCGGTATTTTAAATGCTGCCTTTGAGGAAAAGGTGGAGGAGACCCTTATACAGCCAACCTTTATTACTGGTCATCCTACAGAGATTTCCCCATTGGCAAAGCGCAATCCTGAGGATCCTCGTATCACTGACCGCTTTGAGTGCTTCGTATATGGTCGTGAGCTGGCTAATGGCTTTACTGAGCTCAATGACCCTATTGACCAGGAGGGCCGCTTCATGGATCAGCTTAAGGCCCGTGAGGATGGTGACGATGAGGCCCACATGATGGACCGCGACTTCATTACTGCCCTTGAATATGGTTTGCCACCAACAGGCGGCTTGGGCATAGGTGTGGACCGTTTGGTAATGTTCCTTACAGACAGCGCATCTATAAGAGATGTATTGTTATTCCCAACCATGAAGCCACTGGCTGAATAATTTAATATTGGGTAGATTTGCCTTTTTTGAGCTGTTTCCTTTGGGGGACAGCTTTTTTTAATAATTTTGAAGATGTGTAGAAAACTCAATTCTTATTTTACAATCATTTTATCTCAATCATGATTAATTATGATTTATTTTGATTGATTTCGATTGACTTTGACTGACTTTGGTTGTATTATAGACACAGAAATAAGTTTTGGGAGAGTGATAGCCGTGCTTACCGAGGAGAGGTACGCTGCTATATTACAAATTTTGGCGGAAAAAAAAGCGGTGACGGTTCTTGAGCTGACCAAAGCGTTACAGACTTCGGAGTCTACAGTACGCCGGGATTTGACCGCTCTGCATCGCAGTGGCAGATTGTATAAAGTATACGGCGGTGCCACAACCATTGATAACAATTATTCAAATGCCGAGGAGGATATGCAAACCAAGTGGGATTTACATCCGGAGGAGAAGGTTGCTATTGGCCGTAAAGCTGCGGAGCTCATCAATGGTGAGGATTTTGTTTATATTGATGCGGGTTCCACCACGTTGCATCTCATTGATTTTTTGACGGACAATGGTGCGACCTTCGTAACAAATGGTATGCAACATGCAGTGCGTCTGTTATCCAAGGGCTTCAAGGTGTTCATTATCGGTGGAACGGTAAAGGCCGTTACTGAAGCTGTGATTGGTACAGAAGCCTTGAAAAGCCTGAAGAATTACAATTTTACCAAGGGCTTTTTCGGTACAAACGGAATAAGCCCCAAGTCTGGTTTTTCCACTCCGGATGCTGATGAGGGGGCTGTCAAATGTGAGGCAATGGCGCGATGTAAGAGTGCCTTTGTGCTGGCCGACCGCTCAAAGTTTAACAAGATTTCTCCAATTACCTTTGCCGGAATTTCCAGCGCTACAATAATAACAGGACGGCTGGAGGATAAGAAGTATCGTGATTATACCATGGTCTTGGAAGGAGAGTGAGTGCATGATTTATACTGTAACCTTTAATCCATCACTGGATTATATTCTTCGGCTTGATCATTTTGCTGCCGGCGAAATAAACCGTGTGAACTATGAACAGATTTTAGGTGGTGGCAAGGGGATAAATGTATCCATTGTGCTGAAAAATCTTGGCCATGATAGCACCGCCCTAGGTTTTGTGGCTGGCTTCACTGGTGAGGAAATCAAGAGGCAGCTGCAGGAATTTGGCGTAAAAAACGATTTTGTTCAGTTAGAGCAGGGCTTCAGCCGTATAAATGTGAAGGTTAAGGCTGACAAGGAAACGGAGATAAACGGACAAGGTCCGGACATTAGCGAAAATAAACAAGCGGAGCTTTTTTCAAAATTAGATAAATTGGTGGCAGGGGATACCCTGGTATTGGCAGGTTCAATACCAAAGGCCTTGCCGGATGATATTTATCAGCGTATTATGGCACGACTTGAAGGCAAGGGGATTCAAATCGTGGTTGATGCGGAAAAGAAGCTGCTTCTGAATGTTTTGCAATATCGTCCGTTTCTCATCAAGCCAAATAATCACGAGCTTGGGGATATGTTTGGTGTGAAGCTCACCGCTCATGATGAAATAATTACCTATGCCAAGAAGCTACAGGAAAAGGGGGCACAAAATGTCCTGATATCCATGGCTGGGGATGGAGCTATTCTTCTGACAGCAGCAGGGGTTTCTTATAGGTGTCCAGCTCCTAAGGGAACTCTGGTTAATTCTGTTGGTGCAGGGGATTCCATGGTGGCTGGGTTTATCACTGGCTTCATGGAATCAGATGGGGATTTTGAGAGGGCCTTCCACATGGGGGTGGCCACCGGGTCAGCCTCGGCCTTTAGCGAAAACCTTGCTACGCGGCCGGAAGTAGAGGAGCTTCTCAAAGGAATTGTGTAATAGCCGGTAGGCATTATCTGTATATCATTCATTTATGTAATTTTTATAAGGGGAGAGAAAAATTATGCGTATTACCGATTTGCTCAAGAATGAGAGCATAGTATTGGGAGCACAGCCGGCGGATAAAAAAGCCGCCATCAACCAGTTGGCCGACCTTATGGAGGCTGGCGGTAATTTGACCGACAAGGCTCAGTATGTGAAGGATGTGCTGATTCGTGAGGCTTCCAGCTCCACAGGGCTGGCTGACGGCATAGCAACACCTCATGCCAAGAGTGCCGGTGTAAAAAATGCCGGTCTTGCTGCTATGACAGTACCGGCAGGGATGGACTTTGAATCCATGGATGAGGAGCCAAGCCGCTTGTTCTTCATGATTGCTGCTCCGGATTCGGCCTATGATGAGCATTTGGAAATTTTGTCCAAATTGTCTGCCATGCTTATGGATTCAGATTTTAAAGAAGCTTTGGTAGCGGCTAAAACCAAAGAAGAGTTTTTACACATCATTGATGAAAAGGAAGATGGCAACTTCGTCGGTAGTTCCAGTGCTGGAGTGGAGTCCACAGCTGACTACACCCAGATTTTGGCAGTTACTGCCTGTCCTACTGGTATTGCCCATACCTTTATGGCAGCGGAAAGTCTGGAACAACACGCCAAGAAGCGTGGCATCACTATAAAGGTTGAGACCAATGGCTCCAGCGGTGCCAAGAACGTGCTGACGGCAGAAGAAATCAGCAAGGCCGATGCCATTATCGTGGCAGCTGATAAGAATGTGGCCATGGCACGTTTTGATGGAAAGCCTGTCATTATTGCCAAGGTGGCCGATGGTATTAACAAGGCTGATGACCTTATTGACCGCGCCTTGTCCGGCAATACTCCAATTTATCATGCCACTGGTGCCGAAGGTACAGAGGGGGCTGCTGATGTGGAGGGTGAAAGCCTGGGTCGTCAGATTTACAAGCATTTGATGAATGGTGTCAGCCACATGCTCCCATTTGTAGTGGGTGGTGGTATTCTTATCGCGTTGGCTTTTCTTTTCGATGATTATTCCATAAATCCAAGTAATTTTGGCTCCAATACGCCGCTGGCAAAATTCCTTAAGGATATCGGCGGTGCTTCCTTCGGCTTTATGCTTCCAATCCTTGCCGGCTTTATTGCTATGTCTATTGCAGATCGTCCAGGTCTGGCCGTAGGCTTTGTAGGTGGTGCATTGGCTAGTACCACCGGCTCAGGATTTTTGGGAGCTTTGCTGGCAGGCTTCGTTGCAGGCTACAGCGTAAACCTGTTGAAGAAGGTTTTCGCCGCCTTGCCTGAATCTCTGGAGGGTATTAAACCAGTTCTTCTGTATCCTTTCTTTGGAATTCTCCTTATTGGCTTTATCAGCATGTTTATAATTGCACCACCTGTAAGTGCAATTAACACCTGGTTGGTGGATACGCTGAAAAACATGGATCCAAATGCCCGAATTCTTTTGGGTATTGTTATGGGTGGTATGATGGCTATTGACATGGGTGGTCCTATCAACAAGGCTGCTTACGTTACTGGAACGGGATTATTGGCCTCCGGTGAATATCATGTTATGGCTGCTGTTATGGCTGGTGGCATGGTACCACCTCTTGCTATTGCCCTGTGTACTACTATCTTCCCTAACCGCTTTACTGAAAGCGAGCGGAAGGCTGGTATAACCAACTACGTTATGGGTATGTCTTTTATCACGGAAGGTGCCATTCCGTTTGCTGCCAGTGATCCACTGCGGGTAATTCCTTCAGTATGTGTCGGTGCGGCTACTGCTGGAGCACTGTCTATGGCCTTCGATTGCACATTGCAAGCCCCTCATGGCGGTATTTTCGTGGTACCTACCATCGGCAATGCCGGTATGTACCTTGCTGCAATTCTGGGTGGTGCAGTAGTAGGATGCATTATGATGTCAGTACTGAAAAGACCATTGAATAAATAAATGAATAATTGCTGGTTGTCATCAGCATAAAAAATAGTGAACCCATCTCGCCTGTATGAGATGGGTTCATTTTGTCTTTATTAAAAAATTTTAATTTTTTTTAATATTAGCAGGAATTATGGAGTGCATGTAGAAATATTAAACTATGTTCAGAATACCTGAACAAATTAAAAGTTTAATATTGTGCACTGAGGGGTGCGCATGTGAAACGAAAGGGGTAAGTTTATTTATGAAGACAAGTAAGAAATTAGCATCCGCATTGATCGCTTTGGGCCTGGCTTTTGGTGCTGTAGGGGCAGACATGGCTACTACTGAGGCTGCTTCTGTTAGCGAGATTGCTCAGATTAACGTAAAGAAGGATGGCTCCAACTTCCAGTATTGGAATCAGGATTCCGCTTCCTTCAAGGCACTGAAGGCTTATGTTGAGGATGTTACCAATCCTAGCAGCCCTAACTTCATTCCTGTAAAGGATCGTGTATGCGTATCTGACATGGATGGTACTTTCTATGGTGAGTTGGCACCTACTTATTCTGAGTGGTATCTGTACTTCCATCGTATGTTCAATGACCCAACTTACAACCCAACTCCAACTGAAAAGGCTTATGCTTTGGAGTGCTTGAAGGCAGCTAAGGCTGGCAAGATTTCTGCTGACATGGATGAAGGCGAAGACCGTGCTCAGTCCTATGCTTTTCAGGGTATGTCCATGGAGGACTTCGACAAGTATGTTGATAACTACTTCTCCAATGCTCCACTGGATGGTCTCACTAACTGCACCTTTGCAGAGGCTTATTATCTGCCAATGGTAGAGGTTATTACTTATCTCCAGAACAACGGCTTCAACTTCTACGTTGTAACCGGTACTGACCGTCAGCTGGTTCGTCAGGCACTGAAGGCTCCAATGCCTTCCATCAATGCTGACCATGTAATCGGTACTGACAGCTTGCCTGTTATGGAGCGTCAGGGCTGGGCTGGTTCTCAGTATTTCCTCTTCAATGAAGATGGCGCTAAAGATAAGGTAATGCGTGGCCCATTCCAGTTCACTGATAACAAGGCTGGTAAGGTTCAGAATATTGCCAAGGAAATCGGTATTCAGCCAGTTATTGCTCTTGGCAACTCCACTTCCGATGGTTCCATGCTGAACTATGCACTTGCTAACCCTAAGTATAAGAGCTTCGCTATGGGCGTATGCTGCGATGATAGCGTTCGCGATTGGGGTACTCAGGCTAAGGGCGACAAGTTCAAGGCTTTCTGTGAGAAGTATGGCATTACTCCAATTTCCATGGCCAAGGATTGGAAGACTATCTATGGTTATAACGTAACCAAGACTCCTACCCGTGATTTTGATACTGCCAAGGATTTCAAAAAATAAGCATTTGGTTATATGAAATAACCCATCATTAAACACATAAAGGCTGTTTGTCAGGTGATTTATTAATCTGGCAGACAGCCTTTTCTTATTGTAGTGATTTATTATTGAACTGTTATGGCATTATATGTATAATATTCTAGGTGGTTTTTACGCCACATTTTTTGTGTGCAAAAAAATATGGATGGTTATTTTACCCAAGGAAAGGAAGTTATAATATATGGAACTGGATAGCCTTTCTTCGCTTGAAAAACGTGAGATTTTATTTACTGATATAAAAAATGCCATTGAGGTCAACTGGATTAACAATTTCAAGCTGCCCAACAATGATGCTATTATTCGTTCTGTCCTCAGCTTGTCAGATATTGATTCTGCTGAGGCACGCTTGAGACGCTTTGCACCATTTATCAAAATGATATTTCCGGAAACTGTTGAGTCAAAGGGAATCATTGAATCCCCATTGGTGGAGGTGCCGGAGCTAAAAAATGCTCTTAACCGTGAAAAAATAGGTGCCAATTTGGCGGGGAAGCTCTATATGAAGATGGACAGTCTGCTGCCTATAGGTGGCTCCGTAAAGGCCAGAGGTGGCATCTATGAGGTGTTGAAATATACCGAGGATTTGGCTGTGGAGAACGGTGTACTGGAAAGCTATGAGGATGATTATTGCAAGCTGGCCAGTCCTGCCGCCAAGGCTTTTTTTAGTACAAAAAAATTGCATATAGGCTCCACTGGTAATTTGGGTCTTAGTGTAGGTCTTATGGGAAAGGCCATAGGTTACGAAATAATTGTGCACATGTCCTCTGATGCAGCGGAATGGAAAAAAGAGCTGCTTCGCAGTAAAGGGGTAATCGTAAAGGCCTATGACGGTGATTACGGTGAGGCTGTTTCCAAGGCAAGGGCCGAATCAGAGGTTGATGCCAATGGCCATTTTGTTGATGACGAGGATTCCAAAGAAATGTTTTTGGGCTACGCTGTTGCCGGCAAGCGGCTTAAAAAGCAGATGCGACAGCAGGGTATAGTAGTGGATGATAAACATCCTTTGTTTGTATATATTCCATGTGGTGTAGGTGGTGCTCCTGGTGGCATTACCTTTGGCCTTAGACAGTTTTTGGGTGACAATGTACACTGCTTTTTTATAGAGCCAACCCAGGCTCCCTGTGTGCTTTTGGGGATGGTTACTGGCCTGTACAATAATATTACTGTACAGGATATTGGACTTTCCGGGAAATCCCATGCTGATGGGCTGGCAGTGGGCAGACCGTCGGCGGTTATCGGTGATTTCATCAAGCCATTTTTGACTGGTATTATTACAGTCAAAGACAAAAGACTTTTCGATTATTTGCGTATTTTGTGGGAGTCAGAAAAGATTTTCATAGAGCCTAGCGCCTGTTCAGCCATTCATGGTCCTGTTTGCTGGAGCCATTCCAAGGAGATGGATGATTATCTGGAGGATAATAATCTTCATCGATATATGGAAAACGCAACCCATATTATTTGGGCCACCGGTGGTGGAATGGTGCCTGAGGATATTCGTCAGGAGCTTTTGGCAGAAAGAGTTTGATGGTGAGATAAAAATAGATATTAGTTGATTTGGAGTTGAAAAAATGGATTTTATGGTACTTTCCCTTCTGATTTATCTGTTGGGAGCTGTGACATTTATTTGGCCGAAAAAGGCTGAATTAGTGGCACATTATTTTGGTATGCTTTGCTCCATTGCAGCCAGCGGATTGGTGGCTTTCTCATCGTTGAGCTATCTTCTTTCCTCTGACAGCGTATGGCTTATTGATATGGCTTGGGGGCAATATACCCTGCAGGCCGATGGCTGGAGCGGGGCTTTTCTTTTGATTACTGGTGTAGCTGGTGTAATCATCAGTATTTATGCCATTGATTATGGCAAGGGATATTTAGGCAGCCGAATTAGGGCATTGGGTGGCCTATGGAATTTATTCCTTATGTCAATTGTTTTGGTACTAATTGCCGGTGATGCCTTTACCTTTATTATTGCCTGGGAAATCATGGCTTTGGTTTCCTTCCTGTTGGTAAATCATGAGTCGGAAAAGAAAAAGACTGTTAGTGCAGCTTATCAGTATATGGTAATGACCCATATCGGAACAGCGGCTATTATGGTGGCCTTTTACCTGGTAGCCAGTGCCGCAGAGAGCTTTTCCTTTATCGATATGGCCAATAATAATTTATCCGGGTATATGAAAAATGTGGCCTTTCTGTTTGCCTTTGGCGGCTTTGCTTTAAAGTCGGGTCTTATGCCACTTCATATATGGTTGCCAAATGCTCACCCGGCAGCACCTAGTCACGTATCTGCTCTTATGAGTGGTGTTATGTTAAAGGTGGCTCTTTACGGCTTTGGTCGCTTTGCCTTCCAATTTATTGGTATGGATGTATTCTGGTATGGACTTATTGTAATGGTTGTGGGCCTGATTTCCGCCTTTTTAGGTGTACTTTATGCCACTATGGAGGTGGACATGAAGCGGATTTTGGCCTATTCCTCCGTGGAAAATATGGGTATTATTTTCTCAGCCTTTGGTTGTGGTATGGTGCTTTATTCCATGAAATTCCCTATGCTCTCTGTGGTTGCCTTTACTGCAGCTCTGGTTCATGCTGCCAGTCATAGCCTTATGAAGGGACTGCTCTTCATGAGTGCCGGATGTGTGATGCATGCTACTGGTAGTAAAAATATTGAGCACATGGGTGGATTGGCAAGGAAAATGCCTTATACCGCTTTATTTACCCTGATTGGCTCTATGGCCCTGTCTTCCATGCCATTTACCAGTGGCTTGGTAGGGGAGTGGCTTACTTTACAGAGCTTTATTACCTTTGCTCAGCAGGCGGGATCCCCAGAATTGCGTTTGCTGGTGGTATTTGCCTTTATTATGCTTGGTTTGACTGGTGCTACAGCCCTGGGTTGCTTTGTACGTATGTATGGCATTGCCTTTTTGGGTCGAGCCCGTACCAGTATAGTGGAGAAGGCTCACGAAATGCCATTCTTCATGCTGGCTGGTTTGGCCCTTGAAGCTGTTTTGATTATTTTTGTTGGTGTAATGCCAGATTTTCTGGTAAATCTTATGCAACGGGTCGTTTCCGGCAGTGGTATTATCCTCATGGGCAATCCATTGGGAATAATGTGGGGTGGAAGCGGCTACTATGCACTGTATAGTCCTGCTATTATCTTTATAGTGTTTGCTTTTATTGGTGTATTTATGGTTGCTGCAGTTTATCGTTCCAGCACTTTCCAGACAAAGGAGGTTACGTGGAACTGCGGTACTGTGCCTACCTCCCGTCAACAGTATTCTGCCACTGGCTTCAGTAAGCCACTGCGCCGTGCCTTTGACGGTATTCTAAATCCAAAGCGCCGTACCACATATCTACGCAAGGAGCATGCTTATTTCGGTCGCAAGCTCCATTATGAGTTGTCCATACCGGACCTCTTTAATGATAAGCTGTACAGGCCACTTCAGCAGATGTTGATAAATTCATCCTCATCCTTCCACAGGATTCAGGAGGGAAGTGTTAGTATTTATATAGGCTACACCATGGTGGCCATGATTGTTGTATTAATTTGGGGGGTACTGTTGTAATGGAATATATAGTGACAAGTATCGGCCTCAGTTTGGTACAGGGATTTGTGTTATTGCTGATTGCCCCATTGGTGGCCGGTATCATCAACAAGGTTAAGGC
>DFHJ01000042.1 GCA_002372665.1 Anaerovibrio lipolyticus | reverse complement strand
ATCCCCAAATCGGCTATAAGCATGGCATCTACCCTTATCTCATTAAGGTACGCCAAATACTCCGGCAGCTTTTCCATATCACTGTTATGAGGAAAGATATTTACGGTGACATATACCTTTCTCCCCAGCCTGTGGGCAAAGTCCACAGCCTCCTTCAGCTCATCATTATCAAAGTTGCCTCCAAAGGCCCTAAGCCCAAAGGCCTTGCCTCCCAGATACACCGCATCGGCACCATATATAAGGGCCATCTTAAGTTTTTCCATATTACCGGCAGGCGCCAGTAATTCAGGCTTTTTTATCATCTATTGTTCTCCTTGGGCAACCGCCGGCTTACTGCCAGACCGTCACCGTCCTCGCGAATTACAGTTTCAAATTCATCATTACCGCTGACAAGGGAAATGTACTCCCGCAGCCTTTTCACTATAGTCTTAAAACGACGGGGACACACTGCATCCCCCCGCACATATCCACGAAACAGCACGTTATCCGCCAACACCAGGGCATCCTCTGTCAAAAGGGGATATACCTTACGAAAATAATCAGGATATTGTCCCTTGGCGGCATCAATAAACACGAAATCATACTTGCCGGTGAGCTTCGGTATATTCTCCCCAGCATCGCCAACATGTATTCTGATGCGATTCTTATAAACAGATTTGTCTATATAGGCTCTGGCTGTAGCTGCCCGCTCCTGGGAAAGCTCCAAGGTATCTATTTCCACATCCTCTGCGGAATTATTGGCAATCAGCAAAGCTGAATAGCCAATAGCCGTACCTATTTCCAGTACCCGATGGGGTTTCTTTTGACGAACCATCTCCAGCAGTACCGGCATTCCCTTTTCATTTATAATAGGAACGTGATTACTGCGGCCGTATTCCTCCATCTCCGCTATCAAATCCTCAAATGTATTCATTAACGAACCTCCGACACAATAGCCAGATGCTCATCATAGGTATTGCTGTAATAGTTTTTACCCTGTCTGTCAGCCACAAAGTAGAGATAGTCAGTAGACGCAGGTCTAAGGGCTGCTTTCAATGCCTTCATTCCTGGGCTGGCAATAGGTCCAGGCGGTAAGCCATAGTTCTGATAGGAATTATACGGTGAATCTATCTTGGTATCCGCAATGGATACGTCCTCCTTGATTTCCGCCATTACATACTGAAGGGTGGCATCACTCTGGAGTGGCATGGAGATTTTCAGACGTTTCCACAGCACCTGGGAAATAATAGGCATATCCTCCTCATAACGGGCTTCTTTTTCAATAAGAGAAGCCATATTAACCAGTTCATAAATGGAAATATCTTTGGCTGCCGCTTCTTTTCTCATATCTGCGGTGAGCTTGTTATCAAATTCATCTATCATTCGATTCATAACGTCCTTGGCAGTGGCATCACTGGCAAAATCGTATGTATCCGGAAACAGGAATCCCTCCACCCGATAAACGGTATCCTTATGCTTTTCCATGTAATCATAAGGAGCATAATCCTTGGCCAGCTCCAAAAATTCCTTTTCGTTGCAAATGCCATATTCGTCAAGACGCTTGGCAATGTCCTTTACCCCATAGCCCTCAGGAATGGTTACCCTCACAGCCACAGTATTGCCGTTAATAAGAACCGAAAGGGCATCTGCCGCGCTCATATTCTTGGCAAGAGCAAAGGTTCCCACCTTAAATTTTGAATCAGCCCCATTTAATTTTGTGGCAATCCAAAATTTGGTGGTTGAGCTGATAACGCCCTTCTTTTCCAGCTCCTTGCCTATGTCGGCACTGCTCATTCCCTTGGCCACATGAATATATACCAAATCCTTTTTGCCGTCCATATTCATAGGACTGCCCAGCCTAAAGGAAAAGAGCATTATTCCAAAAAACAAAACAAATACCACCATGAGGCCGGAAACAGCTATGATGATATTTCTCTTTTTCTTTTTTATTTCTTCCTCACTTGCCTTGGCATCATACGAAATTCTCTCAGTTACGATGTCTTTTAATGAATCCTTCAGATTCTTAAAATCCACAGTGTTCACCCCATAATCTTTTCATATATCCATAGTTACAGACAGTAATATAATATCATAGTCCATAGGAAAGCACAAAAATAAAGACAGATTTTTACCACAAAAAAGACGGCTGCTTCAAAAGCAACCGCCCTTAATTCAGGAAGATTATTCAGCCTCTGCCTCGTCCATAATCTTGTTGTACTCAACTACAACTGCATCGAACTCTTCCTCAGGAAAATCCACAATGTACTCGTCCTCGCCCTTCTCGTCCTTTACGATCTTGGCAATGGTAACATTTTCTTCCTCGTCAAAGTCCTCGTCCTCCTCCACATTGAGGCCCACCAGCAGTGCATATTCAGCACCATTTAAAGGAATTCGCATTTCCTCAGCGAAATAACGCTCATTACCCTCATCATCCTGAAAGGTAACAATAATGTCATCATCCATATAATCTTCAGGTACATTTTTATTATCTGCCATGCTTTTCTCCTTTTTGGTTACATGACCCTGAGGTCACGAATTAACTCGGTAAACAGTGGAATTTTACCCTATAGTAATACCATTGTCAACCATTACCGTCAAGCCACCCCTGCAGAATAAATACCGCTGCCATCTTATCTATAACCTTCTTGCGTTTCTTACGGCTCACATCAGCCTCAATAAGGGAACGGGTAGCCGCCACAGTAGATAATCGCTCATCCCAAAGAATAATATTGGCATCAGGGATAACTTTCTTGACCTCCTCACAGAATTCCTTTACAAACTCACAACGGGGACCCTCGGTGCCATTCATATTGCGGGGATAGCCCACCACCATTTTGGTGGTTTCGTACTCTGCCGTCAGTTCCTTGATACGGTTAATATCAGCCTCCATGGTTGTTCTGCGAATGGTTTCCACGCCTTGGGCAGTCATTTCCAGAAGATCACTGACAGCAATTCCTATTGTTCTATCTCCCACATCAAGGGCCAAAGCTCTCTCCATTATTTCTTCTCCAAATATGATCTGATTAATTCTTCCAAAATCTCATCCCGCTCCAAAGTGCGAATCTTCTTGCGTGCATCCTCAAAGCTGGTAACATAGGTTGGATCACCTGACAAAAGATACCCCACCAACTGATTAATTGGGTTATAGCCCTTCTTTTCCATGGATGAACAGGTGCTCTTTATAATATTCTCTGCCTTATTCTCATCTGCACCGAAACGGAACATCATAGTTTCTTCACTAACCATATTTACACCTCCGATTGTGTTTCATTCATGATAATAGTTTAACACATGAATCTGAAAAATAAAAGAATGAGCCCCATAAAGCTGAAGCCCATTCTCTAGTATTGGCAATCTGCCTAATTATTTATCTGATGAAAATTAGATTCCAACTACCCAGGTTACAAAATAAACTACCAATGGAATAGTTACAAATGCGATACCGATAAAATCGATAATTACACCAGAATGCAGCATCCTGGTAATTGGAATATATCCCGTGGCATATACGATGGCATTCGGCGGTGTGGAAACCGGAAGCATAAAGCCCAAGGAAGCTGCCAAAGCAATGCCAATACAAACAGGAACCGGGCTAAGACCGGCTGACATGGCAGCTGTAATGGCCAAAGGACCGATCATATTGGTAGCCGCCGTATGGGAGGTAAGCTCCGACATCAACAGTGCCAATACAGAGAAAATTGCCACCATAGTGACCTGGGAAACGGAACCACCAAGACCACCGATAATCAGGTCACCAACCCAGGTGGAAAGACCAGTCTTATACATCATGGAACCCATGGCAAGACCGCCGCCAAAAAGGATAAGAGTGCCCCACTCAATTCCTTCCTTGGCTTCTTCCCATTTAATGGTAAACTTTCTTTTGTTGAAATCAACAGGAATAATGAAAAGCAACAAGGCTCCTGCCATGGCCGCAATTTCCTCTGGAAACAGTCTATTGTACATTGTAAGGACCGGTGAGGTGGTACCCATAACAATGCTTAATACACCAGGAGCAACCCACAATATCACTGCCACCACAAAGCAAAACAGGGTATTTTTCTGGGCTCTGGTCCAGTCACCCAACTCCCTGATACGCTGAGCAATAAATTCTTCTGCACCCTCAATCTTGTCCACATCAGGCGGGAACAGCTTCATCAGCACCACATAGGCAATGGCAAAATATATCACCATGGCAATTAAGCCCCAGGTCATCCACTCAAAAAAGGAGATATGTATATTGGCCATTTGATCCAAGAATCCCAACATAATGAGGTTTGGCGGAGTTCCAATAGGGGTGAGTACACCGCCGATGGAAGCCGCATAAGCCGTCATAAGCATAAGTCCTGTAGCATATTTATAATCTGATAAATCAATATCCTTACCGTTGGCCGCCATCATATCCTTAATGGCACTCAAAAGGCCCAAGCTGATTGGTAGCATCATGGCTGCGGTAGCAGTATTGCTGACCCAGCCAGAACAAAGGGCTGCGGCAAGACCAATCGCCAAAAAAATCCTTCTTGGGTTTGAGCCTACCCAGGACATGGACAACAACCAATAGGAAAATCTTTTATCCAACCCGTGAAGCATCATTGCCTTAGCCAGAATAAATCCACCCATGAAAAGGAAAATCATAGGATTAGCAAAGGCGGCAAAAGCATCTGAGCCCTTAACCACGCCGGTAACAACAGCCAACACAGGGCCAATAAGAGAAGTAACTGGAATGGGAACAGGTTCTGTAATCCACCACAATGAAACCAATACCATTATGGAAAGCAGTTTATGTGCTTCCACCGATAGCCCGTCTATTGGAGTAAAAAAAATTAATATAGCCAATAGTGGGGCACCAAACATACCGATAGTCTTTCGCTTTCGGTCGAAGGACTGCTCATTCCTTTTTGTTTCCAAGGAATCCTTACTAAGTTTTCGCATTGCTTCACACCCCTTGTATATATAATTCATCATACATTCTATGCTTCAAGGTATTCGACATTATTTCTTTTTTTCCTACAAAAATACAAATAATATAAAATAAAATTTATCCTTATATTATTAAAAATAGTTAACGTATAATAATAAACCATTTGACATAATTAAATATACAATAGTATAAATAATAATGTATAACCAAATACAAAATCCATCTCGTCTAATTCGGGAATGAGCCATAACTCAGAAAGGATTGATACAATATGAAGAACTTTATTTTGAATCATTTCCAAATTGAACAGCGAAATACTTCTATAAAAACTGAATTACTGTGTGGAATTTTAAATTTTTTCGCCATAATGTATATTATAGTGGTAAATCCGGCCCTCTTTGAACAAGCCGGCATGAATTTTGGTGGCGTATTCCTGGCAACGATTTGTGCTACTGCCATCGGCTGCTTTTACATGGGTATGATGGCAAATTATCCCATAGTTATTGCACCTGGTCTAGGCATAAATGCTTATGTTGTCTATACAATAGTTGTATCCAGGGGATACAGCTGGCAGGATGCCTTAGGCTGCTGTTTTGTGGCATCTGCCATTTTTTTGGTTTTAAGTCTCACATCATTCCGGGAGCAGCTTGTTAATTCCATTCCTGAATGTCTGAAAATCGGTATCACCGCCGGTATAGGACTGTTTGTTGCCTTTATCGGATTGAAAAGTGGCGGACTTGTGGTGGAAAACCCGGACACCTTTGTAACCATGGGCAGCCTTGCGGATCACGGCACTGCCCTTACTGCTATTGGTGTTCTTCTGTGTCTTATATTATCTATTTTAAATGTTCCTGCAGCTATGCTGCTGGGTATGGTAATTATGGCCATAGTTGCCTGGATGCTGGGAATGCTTCAATTACCTTCAGAACTGATATCACTGCCATCAAACATTGGCTCCACAGTGGGTGGCCTGGAATTTGACCAGATACATGAGATGATACCTATTATAATGGTAATTCTGCTGGTAACCATGTTTGATACCACCGGAACCATGATAGGTGTTGGCAAACAGGCAAAAATAGTAAAAAACGGCGTGTTTCCTCATTTGCGCAGTGCCCTTATGGCAGATGCTTTTGCCAGCTTCTGGGGTACTTTATTGGGAACTGGCCCCTGCTCCAGCTTTGCTGAGTCCTCCGCCGGTGTTATGGCGGGTGCACGTACTGGGCTGGCGGCAGTAACTACCGGTATCTTATTTCTATCACTGATATTTATCTTCCCCCTGGCTCAGGCCGTAGCCTCTGTACCAGCCATAACTGCTCCAGTCCTTATTATTGCTGGTATACAGATGTTCAGTGAAATCAGCACTCTGGACTGGGAAGAAAAACGAACACTGTATCCATCTGTTCTGGCCTGCATTATGATGCCCCTCACCTACAGTATCACTAACGGTGTTGCCTTCGGCATGATAAGTTATGTTGCCATCACCATTGCTGCCGGCAAATATAAAGAGATTCATCCACTGCTGTACCTGTTCAGTATCTGGTTCTTGCTTGATTTTTTGCATATACTGTAAAATAACTGACACGTAAAATCAATAACCATAAAAAAACGGAGTTGCTTATTGGCAGCTCCGTCTTATTGTATCGAGTAGGAGGAGGATTTAAAT
>DFHJ01000126.1 GCA_002372665.1 Anaerovibrio lipolyticus | reverse complement strand
TTGTCATAATCCACACCAGCTCTAAACCTACTCTAAAAAAAGACATTACACGGCAGGGGCTGTTGTCCTTCACCCAGTTCTGTCACTAAAACCTTTTTTGCTTTCAATTAGTCAGCGAAAAAAATCCAAACTCGCTACGCCCTTACAGAACCAGCTCTGCGTCGCTCAAACAATGGATGTTTTCTCGCTGTGTAAGTATGCAAAAAACGGTTTCTTGACGTTCCAGAACCTAATGTGAATGACAATCAGCCCCTGCCATCTACTTGATTTTAATCTATATTGAGTATCGCCATGAATGCTTCCTGTGGCACCTCTACCCTGCCCACAGCCTTCATACGCTTTTTACCTTCCTTCTGCTTTTCCAGCAGCTTGCGTTTACGGGAAATATCGCCACCATAGCACTTGGCCAGTACATCCTTGCGCAATGCACGGACATTTTCCCGGGCAATGATTTTATTTCCAATAGCTGCCTGAATAGGAATCTCAAACATCTGCTGTGGAATAATGGTCTTCAGCTTGGCCGCCAGCGAACGACCACGGGAGGCTGCATTATCTGTGTGGACAATGGTAGACAGCGCATCCACCGCCTCACCATTCATGAGAATATCCAGCTTCACCAGCTTGGCGGTCTGATAATCCGCCAACTCATAATCCAGGGAAGCATAGCCTCTGGTGGAGGATTTCAGCTTGTCAAAATAATCGTAAATAATCTCACTGAGCGGAATATGATAAATTACCATTACACGGTTCACGTCCAGATAGTCCATGCTCTTGAACTCGCCACGCTTGTTCTGGGAAATCTCCATGACAGCACCCACGTAATCCTTAGGCACAATAACCGTAGCCTTGACAAATGGCTCCTCGATATGGTCGATGGTGGTAGGGTCCGGCAAATCCGACGGATTGTCAACCTTCACCATTTCCCCATCGGTTTTGTACACATGGTAAATAACACTTGGAGCCGTTGTGATAAGCTTCAGATTATACTCACGCTCCAAGCGCTCCTGAATAACATCCATGTGAAGCAGTCCCAAAAATCCGCAACGATAGCCGAAGCCCAAGGCTATTGAGGTTTCCGGCTCAAACACCAAAGCCGCATCGTTGAGCTGGAGCTTTTCCAAGGCATCCTTTAAATTATCATAATCTGCACTGTCCACAGGATAAAGGCCACAGTACACCATTGGAGTAACGCCCCGATAACCAGGCAATGGTTCAGTAACGCCCCCCTCTGCCAAAGTTACGGTATCACCAACCCGTACATCACGAACCTGCTTAAGGGAACCAGCCAAATAGCCTACAGAGCCTGGCCCCATTTCCTGAAGCTCCGTTGTCTGAGGACGGAAGCAGCCAATTTCGGTGGCATCAAACACCTTCCCTGTGGCCATCATTTTAAGGCCCATGCCCTTTTTTAGAACGCCGTCCATAATACGGATATGAGCAATAGCCCCCTTGTAGGAATCAAAATAGGAGTCAAAAATCAGGGCACTAAGTGGCTTATCCGTCTCCCCGGAAGGAGCCGGAATGCGCTCCACAATGGCATCCAGAATATCCTCGATGCCCTCACCTGTTTTGGCCGAAGCCAGGATAGCCTCAGAGGCATCAAGACCAATAACATCCTCGATTTCCTGCTTTACCCGCTCCGGGTCAGCACTTGGCAAATCTATCTTGTTAATGACAGGAATAATCTCCAAATCATGCTCCAGAGCCATATAAACATTGGCCAAGGTCTGAGCCTCAACACCCTGGGCAGCATCCACAATCAGCAGAGCCCCCTCACAGGCGGCCAAACTGCGGGATACCTCATAGGTAAAATCCACATGGCCCGGTGTGTCGATAAGATTCAGGCAGTACATTTCCCCGTCCTTGCCCTTATAATCAAGGCGCACGGTTTGTGCCTTTATGGTTATGCCACGCTCACGCTCCAAATCCATATTGTCCAGTACCTGATTTTCCATCTCACGCTTGGAAAGGGTACCTGTATATTCAATAAGACGATCGGCAATAGTGGACTTGCCATGGTCGATATGAGCTATAATTGAAAAATTACGAATTTTCTTTGTATCCATAATCTCTTCCCTTCGAGTTAAAAGTAAACACAAATAGTCAAATTATTATAACCCAGTTATTAATATTTTTCCATATTAATATAGAAAAAACTCCCATTGACAGAAAAATAATCATAAATTAAATGTTGCATTTTTCAATTCGCCGTGATAGAATACTTAGGTACTGAATTTTCAAGGGGGTGAACTAATTGCCAAACATCAAATCTTCTATTCTGAGTGTAAAGACTGACGCGAAGCGCCATGCTAAGAACCTGGCTGAGAAGTCTCGCGTAAGAACTGCTTCCCGCAAGGTTATGGACGCTGTTGAAGCTGGTAACGTTGAAGAAGCAAAGGCCCTCCTTGCACTTGCATGCAAGACTATTGACCAGGCTGCTGCAAATCATGTATATCACAAGAATTGTGCAAGCCGTAAGAAGTCCCGTTTAGCTCGCAAGGTTAACGCAATGGCATAATGATTCGCATGAAATAAAAGCCTGTCTCCATTGGAGGCAGGCTTTATTACATTGCAAATTATTGGTCATTGTTACAAAGGGTAATAATTACGCTTTCCACCTCAGCATTGTCCAAACGACCAGTCTTGGCTCTCAAATCACATTCCGCTAACTGAAGAAAGGCGTTTTTTAGGATTTCCTCGGAAAAGCCCTGACATTCCCTTATTATTTTCTTGATGATAAAGGGGTGAGATACTCCAATGGCCTGTCCAAAAGCCCTATCCCTAAGGCCCTTGTTCAGCATGGTTTTCGCCTGCCACATCTGACGGACAAAGTAAACCAGCTGGCTTATTATACGCACTATATAGACTCCCTGCTCCTGCTGCTTATTAAACAGGTACAGGGCTTTTTTTATATCGTGATCGCTTATGGCATCATTCATGGCATAGCCATTTATCTCCAGCACATCAGAAAAAACCTGCACCAAGGTATCCCGATCTATCAGCTTCTGCTCCGCCCCCATAAACAAAGAAAGCTTTTCCATTTCTTTATCCAAAAAGCCCAGGGAAATATTATCCATCATACTCACAGCCCGTACAAAATAGGCATGGGCTTCCCTGTCCATGGTTTTGTGAATTTCCTGCAGCTTGCCCTGCAACCATTCATCAATATTGTAGGCCCTTACCGGCACAGCCTCCATAATCTGGGCGTGCTTGGAAAATTCCTTATAAAGCTTCTTCCTGCCATCCGCCTTTTCCCGAAGCTCAAAAATAACAATGCTAAAATCCGGCATATTGGCAAACAGCTTATAGAGACGCTCCTCCTTTGCAGATGTCTGTTTGGCAGAGTCCTTGCCGGCAGCTTCTCCTCCTTTATTCCTGGCCTTAAACATAACTGCATCCCGAACAATAATTACGTTTTTAGGCGAGAAAAAAGGCACCGTTTCCACCATGCCAACAAAATCGATAATGGACAGACTGGTGCCGTCTACAATCTGTACATCCTCAACATTATATCCCTCAGGAAACAATGTGTTTAAAATTGCTTCCTCAGCCCTCTGTATATAATAGGCTTCCTCACCGGACAATAGATAAAGCTGGCTAATATCACCTTTTTTTAAGCGTGTTTTCAATTCCCCAAAATTCATATAATCACCCTCGTATATCATACAGTGCCTATTTATAATACACTATTTGAGTATCAACACGCAATTTTTCTCCATCGCTATAAAAAGCAACCGCTCCATTTTCATCAGTTCTCAACACCCTGCTGTCAGTACAGCTTTCCAGCCTTTGCAAAACTTCTTTTTTGGGATGCCCAAAGCTATTGCCATATCCCACACTGATAACGCTCCATTTAGGCTTTACTGCCCTCAGAAAATCCCTGGAGCTGGAGGTGCTGCTTCCATGATGGCCCACCTTCAAAACTGTGCTTTCCAGAGGAGTCCCCCTACTACACAATATACCTTCATGTTCACTGGACAAATCCCCGGTAAAAAGGAAGCTATGCTCACCATAGGATACCCTTATCAAATTGGAAAACTCATTTCCCGTACTTCCACCGGTTTTATTTTCCTCCGGAGCATATAATACCTGAATCCGCACCCCGTCAAGGTTCATCTCAGTACCTTCCTTGAGAACAACCATGGGCTCTGTTTTCACAGCCGGATTTGAGCCTCCAAAGGTTTTTAAATAGGTCCCCTGACCTTCATGTCCTATCATAACAGCCCCCACAGGTATTTTCCCCAATATGCCGCTTACCCCCTTGGCGTGATCATCATGAGCATGGGTAAGCATTATAAAATCCAGCTTCCTTACCCCATAATGAAGCAAATATGGCACATCCACCCTGGCACCTATATCATAGGTACCCTGACGGCTACCTCCCGTATCAACCATAAAGGCATGACCATGGGGAGTTATTACAAGAGCCGCATCCCCCTGCCCCACATCGATAAAGTGAACCTGCATTTCATTTGGCTTAATTGTATAGCTAATTACAGCCACAGCCAACAGCAATGCCATTCCACCACCAATTATCTTTCTGCCTTTCCTTTCTTTTTTTGCAACACACCACAAATTGCAGAGCTTGTTGCCAAAATAAGCTCTTTTATCCCCAGGCATAATAAAAATCAGCAATAATACATAGTACAGCCCCCAAAAGGTTAGGGAAAGGGTAGGCAAATAGGCCTGACTTCCCGGTATTTTGGCTATGAGTCGGCTCAATTCATAGGCCAGTCCCAATAATAGAGAAGACACCATAAAAATGAATTGCCCCAGCACCGGTAGAAACCCCACCAATACGCCTGCCAGCAGGCTTATCACAATAATCAATTCCACCACTGGAGCCACCACAAGATTTGCCAACAAGGAGCTTATGGATATTACATTGAAGTACCAGGCCATAAAGGGCAAAACAGCCAGCTGTGCTCCCAAGGTTACTCCCAAAGAATCCGCTATATAATGAGGTAAATACTTTCTCAAGCATCTGCCAAGGAGAGGTGAGATATAAAGCAATCCAGCCGTAGCCCCAAAGGACAGCTGAAAGGATATATCAAAAAGGGATAGGGGCCATATCAGCAAAATCCCCAAGGCCGTAATACTCAAAATATGCTGGGCATCCTTTTCACGCCCCAACGACAGGGCCATAACAGTTAATATTCCCATAATCGCTGAGCGAATAACCGGGGTGGTAAAACCTGCCAAGAGGCTATACACCACAATAATTAAAGTTGCCAATATGGAAGTAAGTCCCCCGGATAATCCCAATATTTTTCCAATAACATTGGCTGTACCTGCCATAAGGGTAATATGGGAACCGGATACTGAAAGAATATGAATCAAGCCTGTAATCGTAAAGGCCTCCAGCAGCTCCGGCTTAATACCTCCGTACCCTCCAAATAACATGGCAAATATGGCAGCACTGTCCTCCTGTGGCATAACAGCCTCCATCTGACCTTTATATAAATGGCGTATTTTCTCCGCCATCCGTGACATTATATTTTTTTCCTGCCCAGTAATCTCTACGCTGTATTTCCCTGCAGACATCTGACCATGAATTCCCTGAGCAAAATTGACAATTATCATATCTATTCGCCCAGGATTTTGATAGTCATGCAGCTTCATCAATTTACCGCTGGCTTTGATTTTATCCCCTGAACGACCATATTTCTCTTCGCCATATTCCCCTTCCCCCAACAGCCCTTTATGATTATCAAAGGAAGTGTCATTAGCATACAAAATCATTTTCCCGTGGGTATCTGTCCATTTTCCTGCTGCAAGAACCTGATTACAGGCTATTACATATTTTATATGTCGCTTACCAGCAGCATCAATACGAATAGCAGGTGCATTCACCAGCTCTCCCACCACTGTAAGCTCCTGCTCCGCCCATTGGCCAATATCACCCTGATTCATACTCATGCCAGGTAGACAGGCAAACTGTCTTCCCAATAGTATTACCACAATAAGCAAAACCAGCAACCCGTTTACCAATGTCTTAGGTGACAGCCGTCCATTAAACATATTGTTCCCCATCATTCTTCCGTACAAATCCTACTTTCAAATGTCCGTAATTAAATGGTTATTTTAGGTGCCATTTTTTCAAACTTCGCCTTGCCGATGCCCTTGATTTTCTTTAAATCCTCTATATCCTCAAAAGTACCGTTCTGAGCTCTGTAATCAATTATTCTCTGGGCTGTTGCCTTTCCCACCCCTGGGAGCTTTGTCAAATCCTCAATGCCGGCTGTGTTGATATTGATTTTTCCATCACCGGATTCCCCCTTTACTGGCAAGGCGGTCCCCTGCCCCATTCCTTCTGCACCGGGATTTATATTCCTTGACTGTACCTTTATCTGCATTCCATCCTTAATCCCCTCCGCCAAATTAATGGTTTCTGCATTGGCATTGGGAAGCAACCCTCCACAACTGTTTATGGCATCTCCCACACGACTATTTGGACTAAGCAGCACTACTCCAGGATTCTTCACCGCCCCACAAACATATACGGCAATATTATCTGCTTCACCACGCTCCTCTATAGTATTATCCAGTGTCTGCCCGCTGGTTGCCCCATTTTCAGATGTTTCATCACTGCCCAGCTGCCAATAGGTGATAGCAACTGCAAGTAATAATACTCCCGCTAAGGCTAGTAGTGATTTTTTAATAATGCCCACGTCTTCACCTTCTTTTTTTATTTTAATTATATCTTATTATTAAATATTTTCAATATGTAGCATAATTTATTTTTTTATTTTCTGCAAAAAAATACCCCTGCATAAAATATACAGGAGTATTCTAAATACTTATTAAGATTTATTTTATCGGTTATCCACTTTATCCATAAAGGCCAAATCATGCTGCTGAAATCTGTGCCAGGCCAGCTCCTCAAACTTGGTGCCAGGGCGACCATAATTGGTATAAGGATCAATGGAAATACCGCCCCTTGGAAGGAACTTGCCCCACACCTCAATATACTTCGGGTTCATCAGCTTAATAAGATCCTTCTTGATAATATTCACCACATCCTCATGGAAATCACCATGATTGCGGAAACTGAACAAATACAGCTTAAGTGACTTGCTTTCCACCATCTTAATATCAGGCACATAGGAAATATAGATAGTAGCAAAATCCGGCTGCCCTGTAATAGGACACAGGGAAGTAAACTCAGGACAGTTGAACTTTACCCAGTAATCATTGTCCGGATGCTTATTATCAAAGGTTTCCAGCACCCCAGTGTCATATTCAAAGCCATATTTGGTATTTTGATTGCCCAACAGGGTAATCTCCGGCATATCTTCCTTATTTCTTGGCATAAAATCTCCTAAAACAAACTATACTTTTACAAAAATACTCTATTCCGCACTGGTGGATTCACCTTTAAAATATTTCAATTCAAAATTTTCCGGTGACTCAGGACGACCAAACAGGTATCCTTGAATACTGTCAGCATGGCATATATCCCTAAGTAGAGCATATTCCTCCTCGGTTTCCACACCCTCTATACAACACTTGATATTAACACTATGACACAAATCCACAGTGACACCTACAAGTCGACGGTCAAAGTCATTATCCTTCTCAGTTATATGGGTGACAAAGGCCCGGTCAATCTTTACAATATCGCAGGACAAATTTTTCAGGTAGGCCAAAGACGAATAGCCTGTACCAAAATCATCCATGGCAATCTTTATACCAAGCTTGCGGAAATCATCAAACTGGCGGTTAATATTACTCCAGTCAGACACAATGGTCGATTCCGTAAGCTCAAGCACGATTTGCTCAGGAGCAATCTCATACCGCTCCAGACAGTCCACCACAAAATCCTTGAAGGAAGCATCCTTGATCTGCTCATAGGACAGATTTATACTGATGCTCATACCCGGGTTGGCCTTCTGCCACTCTTTGCACTGGCTAACAGCAGTTTCAAAAATCCAGTACCCCACCGGAATAATCATCTTGGTTTCCTCCAGGATACGGATAAATTCCATTGGTGAA
>DFHJ01000010.1 GCA_002372665.1 Anaerovibrio lipolyticus | reverse complement strand
CTTTACATATTACCAGGTTGCTTAAGGAGTATTCACAGGTAATTTTTGATGAATGCCACCATGCAGCTGCAGATAGTGCAATAGAGGTTTTGCAGGAGATTAATGCAAAGTATGTTTATGGTGTAACTGCAACCCCGAAGCGCGGGGATGGTAAAGAGAAAATAAATGAATTGATGCTAGGACCAGTAAGATACAGATTCACGGCAAAAGATAGAGCAGAAGAACAAAACATTGCACACTTAGTATATCCGCGTTTTACACGAACTGTTATGCCACACAATCTTTCCTCAATGCCATACGGTAATGATGCCTATAAATTGATAAGGAATAATGAGGTTCGAGACGAGCAAATAATTAGGGATGTGGTAGAATGTATTAAAAGCGGGCGTACACCGGTTGTCTTAACAAGATTTGTTGACCATGCCAAAAAAATTGCTTCCAGCCCAAGGTTGAACTCTTACAAGGTTAATCGCCTTATCGCGGCAGTAGAAAAGAATCAAGAACTGGGTGTGAAGGTTACAATTGTTACATGGCATCCGGACGCATATAAGTATGGCCGCTCGGAGAATCGAATGGAACTTATGGAAAAACTCAGAAAAGCAGGTTTTGAAATAAGATTGGTTGATGATAACTGCGAACATTTTGCTGTGATTGACAAAAAGATAGTTTGGCACGGCAGCGTAAATCTTTTGTCAAAGGAAGATGTTGAGGATAATTTGATGCGTGTATGTAGCGAAGAAATTGCCGCCGAATTATTGGAGATTTCATTTGGAAAAGGTAGGGTTACACAAAAGTGGTGAAAATACCAATTTGTATCCCAATAATGTATTGACGGAATAAAAAATTGGATTCATACAATATTGACTTAAGACTAGGGCTGCTCAATACTATTGAATATATAACAAAATTAAGATATAATTTTGTTATAAGGGGGCGATGGTTATGCCTAACATCAGATCTAGTGCAGATTTGCGTAATGGTTACAACGAAATATCCAATTTATGTCATAAATATAACGAGCCGGTTTTCATTACTAAAAATGGTAAAGGGGACCTGGCGGTTATGAGTGTTGAAGCTTATGAAGCGCTGATGGGGCGATTTGAGCTTTATAATCTCATACATGAAGGAATTGAAGATATTGATGCGGGAAAAGTGCGGACTTTTTCTGATGCAATGTCTGACATAAAAGCGAGACGCAAGAGATGAGTTACAGAATTATCATTTCACAAAAAGCCGAGAAAGATATTATTGAGGCGGCTGATTATATTGAGTTTATTCTGCATAATCCGAAGGCTGCTGATGATTTGCTTGATAAAGTAACAGAGGCGATAGAAAATCTATCTGTTATGCCGGCAAAGTTCGGGATAGTTGATGAACCAGTGCTGAAAGCGTGGGGGATCAGGATTTTTTGTATAAATAATTATCTTGTTTTCTACAGGATTGATGAGGCTGCTAATTCAGTGAATATAGTTAGATTTCTTTATGGAAAGCGAAATTGGAAGTCTATTTTAAGGATGGATGCCCAGTAGTGCATTTTTAGGCAGTAAGATTATCAGTTATTTGAAAGTGATGTTAGTATGATTTAGTGGACACAAAAAGTGCGACACATTAAAATCTTGATTAAGAAAGGATGTGTTTCACATGGCCCACAACGGCAACCGATACTCTGAAGAATTCAAACGACAGATTATCGATTTGTACCTATCTGGCAAACCGGTTAAAGAACTCGCAGATGAATAAAGAAGTTTTGCAATTATAATTGTAAAACTTCTTTTATTTTACTCAAAAAATCAGTATAATTGATTTAGGTGATGAAAATGATAGAAAGAGAATTATACTTGGAAAAACTCAAAAAAATTCAAAGAACACCACTTATAAAAGTGATTACCGGTATGCGACGGGCTGGTAAATCTACACTGCTGGATTTGTTTGCCTTGGAATTAAAGAAACAAGGGGTTACAGATGAGCAGATTATACGGATTAATTTTGAGTCAATGGCATTTGATGATATCAACAATTATCGCCAGCTTTATACCTATATCAAAGAGCATCAGAAAGCAGATTACACATATCTGTTTTTGGATGAAATACAGCAGGTGGAGTCTTGGGAGAAGGCCATCAACTCATTGTTTGCGGAAGGAAACTGTGACATCTATATTACTGGCTCCAACGCCAATATGCTGTCGTCGGATTTGTCTACCTTACTGGCCGGGCGTTATGTGGAAATACAGGTATTCCCTCTTTCATTCAAGGAGTATATGTTATTTTTACCACCTAAAAAGCGGGGGAATAAAGCAGAGGCCTTTGAATCATATTTAACATATGGCGGATTGCCATTAGTGCCAAATCTTCCTCAGGAAAGCAACACTGTGGAAATGTTTTTAACGGGAATATATAATACGGTTTTAATGAAGGATGTGGTGCAGCGCAATGCTGTTCGCGACCCTGCTATATTGGAGAATATTGTGCGTTTTTTGGCAGATAATGTGGGAAATCCGGTGGCAGCTACAAAGATTGCCGGCTTTTTAACCTCCCAGGGGCGAAAGGTTACGGCAACGACCGTGGATAACTATTTGCAGATGCTTACAAAGGCATATGTTTTTTATAAGGCACAGCGCTATGATATAAAAGGAAAGTTGTATTTAAAGACTCAAGAGAAGTATTATATCGTTGATAATGGCCTGCGGAATGCCCTTTTGGATTTTAAACAGGCTGATTATGGCCGGGTACTGGAAAATATCGTATATTTGGAGTTGTTGCGTCGTGGCTATCATGTGTCTGTTGGCAAAGTGGGAACTTTGGAGGTGGACTTTGTTGCCAGTAAGGCAGAAGGAAAGGTGTATTTTCAGGTATCGGCCTCTGTTTTGGATGATACAACCAGAGAAAGGGAGTTGAAACCATTGCGGGCTATTCCCGATGCTTATGAAAAGGTATTATTAACTATGGATAAGATATATATTAAGGATTATGAAGGCATAAAAAATGTAAATATTATAGATTTCTTATTAGAAAGTGAGTAAGCAACATATTGTTACTGACACGTCTCCCTGTCGTCAGACTGCTACACTTTACTGTTGCTGTTTGGCTACAGAATGATTCACAGCGGCAGCTATCATATGGGGAAATAATTAGGAATTATGAATGAGGAAGTATTAAGATTTTCTTGATGAACAGGCTGAAAAATTTATTAATGATAGACTGTTTGATGAAGTGATGATGTGTTTGTGGGACATAAGGGAGAGATGGCGTTAATCCAAAAATGTTATGCTTCACCTAAAGCGTAATTTATAACACGATCATAGAACCGGTTGCTTTGGGAAATATACTTTAGTCTTGAATTAATGTCTGAAAATGCAGTAAATGGCAGATACGGGGATGTACTTGATAAATTGCGATACACATAAACAATTGTATAGACTGATATAAAGGCCCGCATAGGTTAGTTAATGTAACCTATGCGGGCTTGTTATGTTTGAATAAAGAGATGGACTTTTATGTAACAAGATGTTATCATTAAAGCAACAAACTTATGTTTGATTATGAGACTTTTGGGAAATCAGATGGCACGGAAAGGACACCCTATGTTTTTCTTCTTTTTTGAAACACCCAAAGTGCTAAAAAGATTCATCAATACCGCTAATCATCCACTCCGCCCATCAATAGAAACCAAATTAGAGATTCTTCATCGCTGCTTAGAACTAGGAGAAAATGTAAAATTAGAATCAGAAGAAACAGGGTATACAAGGGGCTCTATATACACATGGCGACGACGATACATCAAGAAAGGACGATTGGCTTTAATGAATTCGATAGATATTTCCAGAGACGGTTTAAAAGAAGGCTCATTGGAGGCATCACAAGAAGAATTGGAGGTTTTGAAGCAAAAAATGCATGACATGCAACTGGAAATGGATATCTTGAAAGAAACGATTGCTGTATTAAAAAAAGCCCAAGGCATCATACCATAGCTGCACCTGCTATAGCCTTTGATTATCTTTTAATAATCACATTGGATACAATTTGTCCGTTGTTTGTCAATATGATATAATTACATTGGAGGTGATTTTATGGCTAGTACAACTATTCAAGTAAGGATGGACTCTGCGCTCAAGCAGCAAGTCGAGGCAAAATTAAAATCGATGGGGCTTAACATGTCTACTGCAGTAAATATGCTTGCCCACCAAATTGTTAAACAAAATCGCATTCCATTTGAAATTATTGCTGACAATAATCCACCCATATTGGACCGACTTCCCAAAACTGTTAATGCCGACCATATGACTGATGAAGAACTTCGTCTCCATTTACTGGAAGGATTCCATGAGGCTGCTAATGGAAAATCGCGCCCAGCTGATCAAGTATTTGCAGAAATGAGGGCAAAGTATAACATATGAAAAAATACCTCGTCCACATAACACCAAATGCTTCAAAAATGCTAATTCAAATCTACGAGTATATTGCATTTGAACTCTTGGAGCCTATATATGCAAGTGAACAACTCTTAAATCTTCAAAATCAAATTTGTTCACTTGATACGATGCCTAAAAGATGTAAAGTCTTTAGCAAGGCTATTTATCCTGGTTATGAACTTCGTTGTATGTTAGTTGATAACTACTCCGTATTCTACTACCTTGATGACAATACAGTTATTGTTACCGATATCCTTTATAGCCGTTCTGATATATTAGAACGATTGAATAAATAATCCAAATCATTAATAATATTACCCAGCCTTCTCCTATTTGGAAGCACTTACAGGTACTAGGTGTCGGTGCCATTGGTTCGAGGCGGATGAGGTCCAGCCCGTAAGGCAATTCCTCATTCATAATTTCTAATATTTTCCCTGGATGTGGACTGCCTATGTTGGCCATGTGAAACACATCACCTATAAATTATATTCACAAAGTCTGAGAAAGATATTGTTTTAGTGGTTGATTATACAATTTTATATTTAGTGAACAAATTAGTGAAGTGCTATGAAAGTTTGCAATTAAGTAGAGTGAAGTTTTTATTTACAACTTCACTCTATTTTTTTAAAATTGGTATGAATGATAATGTGGTGAAACAGTAATACAGGGAGTTACTATGAGTTCTGTACACTATAAACTGCCAAAACGCATCGAGACTGAGCTGGCTTTTATGGCAGAAAAATATAATATATCGAAAATTACATTGTTCGGTTCCCGCGCACGTGGTGATAATACAAATAAAAGTGATGTGGATATAGCAGTATATGGATGTAAAGATTTCGCCAGGTTTTCCTTAGACGTAGAGGATGAAGTTTGGACTTTATTGAAGTTTGATATTGTCGATATGGATGGCAATGTGTCTGAAGAATTAAGGGATGAGATTCAAAGAGATGGGGTAGTTATTTATGAAAAAATATGAAAAATATTGTACACATCTTCATGTTCTGGAAAAGGCTGCTGAACAGGACCTTGAAAATGAATTTATTATAAGTGGCATCATAGATAAATTTTTTATTCAATTTGAACTGGGCTGGAAAATGTTGAAGGAATTGCTGAAATATGAGGGCAAAGCAGTCGGTGCTACAGGTTCACCTAGGGCAATTATAAAAGAGGCATATAGCATATATGATTTTCTGGAAGAAGATATTTGGTTGGAAATGTTGGAGAATCGCAACGATCTGGCTCATATTTATGATGGTGGAAAAGCTAGAGAATTAGCTGATATCATAATAAGCAAATATATTCCTGAATTTCAGAAAATGGAAAATGCTGTAAATGACAGGTACGGGGATGTATTGGGGATGATATAGAAAGGATTCGTTAAAAGTTTTTTGTAAACGGCAAAGCTTAGGTTGTGGTGAGATTGATTTATGAATAAATATGTGCAACAAGTGAAAGAAATTGTTTTAGATTGTATGAGAAATGAACCGGTTCATGTGTATTTGTTTGGTTCATGGGCGAGAGGTACAGCCCGGCAAGGTTCTGATGTTGATGTGGCAGTAGAATATTTGATAGATATGTCGATATATGATAAAACAAAAATTGGTGACCTTCGGGATCGACTCGAAGCGTCAACGGTGCCTTATCATGTCGATGTAATAGATATGCATCAGGCAGCGGAAAAATTGGTGGAGAAAATACGAAAAGAGGGGATTCAATGGAAATGACAGAACGCTTTGTGACAGCGGCTCATGCCTTGTCAAAACTGCATGAAGCTGTTGTAAAAGAGACTCTTTCTGAGATAGAGCGGGATGGATTAATTCAGCGCTTTGAATTCTGTTTTGAAATTATGTGGAAGTGTGGCAAGGATTATCTTCGGGAGGTAGAGGGATTGGATGCTGCTTCGCCAAAGGCTGTTATACGTATGCTTCGAGACGTACAGATTTTTTCTGATGAAGACACAGTGTTTGCATTAGAAATGGTTGACGCACGAAATCTGACTGCTCACACCTATGATGAGAAAATGGCCGCAAATTTGGTTGAAAAGATACCAGCCTATGAAAAATTCATGCAAGATTGGTATAAGAAAATAACAGAAGAATATATTTTGAAATAGCATTAGGTGTTAAGGACCTTAAAGGTAAGCGTCAAAAGTAATTGGCTATGGAATCAGGATTTTTGTATATATAATAATACCCTTTAAACGTCTTTATGGCGTTGCTTTGAAAGGTTATTACAGAAAATACACCGTTAACTTGAAATAACGGTGTATTTTTGTTATTCTTGTGTAAAAGGAGCTGGTAGGGTATGAATATTACACTGCAGACAGATTTGTATTTTCGTGAAAAATATCTTAAGAAGATCAGAGACTTTTACCACGATACGGAGCTTATTAAAGTTATAACAGGGGTAAGAAGGTGCGGAAAAAGTTCCCTTATACAGATGATCATTAAGGAATTACTGTCTGGCGGAATTAGCGAGGACAATATTATTTTTTTCAATCTTGATAAACGCCCATACTTTGATATTACCACCGCCGTGGAACTAAACGATCTGATTAAAGAAAATGCCAATGCTGATGGTAAAAAATACCTTTTTATTGATGAGATTCAAAACATAAATAATTTTGAAACTGTCATTAATGCTTGGCGGGAAGAAGGAGATTTTTCCATTTTCATTACTGGCTCCAATTCCTATCTGCTAAGCGGCGAACTATCCACCAAATTGACTGGCCGTTACATAGAAATTGATATGTATCCTTTGACTTTCGAGGAGTACCTTGGTATGAAAGAATTCTTGCAGATCCCCCTTGCGGATGACCTGCAGGAATTAACAAATTTTGTTTACGATGGCGGATTCCCTTATTCCTTAAAATTAAGAACACTTCCTGCCAGACGGGAATATGTTGAAAATCTCATAGAGGAAATATATCAGAAAGATATTCATTCCAGACTTCGTATCCGAAATAAAGTAGCTTTTGAGGCTATTTTGAATTATTTTATTTCGAATTTTGGCGCTTCTACTAATATAACCAATATTGTAGGCGATTTGAACAAGCAGGGAATTAAGCTTAAAATTGAAACTGCCAATAAATATGTGGAAGCACTGGAAAATGCCAAAATTCTTATAAGATGTGATCGCTTTGATATGAAATCACGAAGAGCTCTCATGGGGGATAAAAAGTATTATTTGGCTGATTTGTCTTTTTATTTTACTATGAATACAGATAAGCGAATCAACTATGGTCCGGTGCTGGAAAATATTGTTCATAACTATGCCCTGACCCGCGGCTACAAGGTCAGCATCGGGCGCTTTGGCAAGTTTGAGTGTGATTTTATATTGAGAAATAAAGATATGGATTATGCGTATTTACAGGTTGCCTATACTATTATGGATAGTGAGGATACTGAAAATCGTGAATACAGACCTCTTGAGATGATAAAACACGACAATTACCCACGTTATGTATTGACCACAGATAAATTACTGCAAAAACGTAATGGTATCATCCATGCCAACATTATGGATTTTATGAAAGCAGAAAAGGATTTTTAAATGTCAACAGTTACCACAACCAGAATTCAATACACTCCCTCACCCTTTGCCCGGGCATCATTGCTGCACTTGGCAGAGGTGGGTTCTTTGACTGCCTTGGAGCCCCATACGTCTAAACGGGCTAATTTAGGTGGTCTTTTGCTGTTGGTGGTGGAAAAGGGCTCTGGGGAAGTGACCACTGCAGGGAAAAGGTATCGTCTTACCAAGGGGGATGTGGCCTTCATTGATTGCTCCCAGCCCTATTCCCACAGTACAGGAGATGATTTGTGGACCATTCATTGGGCTCATTTTGATGGGCCGGCTGCATTGTCTATTTACAGCAAATTCCTTGCCAGAGCGGGAAGGCCGGCTTTCAATGCCACGGATATTACTTCATATCTTAAGTTATTTAGTGAGCTTTTTAAGACTGCTTCGGGCGCCTCTTATGTACGTGATATGAGCATTAACACCATTTTGTCCTCACTTTTGGAAAAGGTGATGGGGGACTGCTGGGGCGGTGAAAAGGCGGAGCCAAGGGATAATGTGGAGGCTATACGGTTGTACATGGACAGCCATTATATGGAAGACATTACCTTGGAAAAATTATCCAAGGAATTCTTTTTGGAGAAGACCTATTTGGGCCATATTTTTTCAAAAGTAACGGGAATTTCTCCCATAAAGTATCTGTCCAATGTTCGCATCAGAAAAACTAAGGAGCTGCTGAGATTTACGGGGGATACTCTGGCAGAGATAGCCGGCAAGGTGGGCTTTTCCTCGGAGCAATATTTATCAAGGGTGTTCAAGTCTGTGGAGGGAATTTCCCCAAGGGAATACCGAAAGCGCTGGAAATAAGGACTCACTATAATTACAATAATAAACACAATATTGTGCAAGTTTTTCCAAAGAAAATAGGTGGCATAAATAAACATAATGTGAAAGAATAGTGCAAAAGCCAGTAGGGCGATTGCACATCGACAATCTCTCTGCAGTGGCGGAGAGATTATTTTATTATTGGAGGATAAAATGAAAAAAGCATTGATTACCGGCGTTACCGGTCAGGATGGTTCATATTTGGCAGAGTTTTTATTGGAGAAGGGCTACGATGTCCATGGCATCATCCGCCGTTCTTCCATGGATTATCGTGAGCGCATTGCCCACTTGGAGGGAAAGCCTAATTTTCACCTTCATTACGGTGATATGGGGGATTCCATGGGCCTTATGGCGGTTATCAGTACCGTGCGTCCTGATGAGATTTACAATCTGGCTGCCCAGAGCCATGTTCAGGTTTCCTTTGATGCCCCGGAGTTTACCGCCGATGTTGATGCTACTGGTGTTCTTAGAATTTTGGAGGCAGTTCGTCTTTGTGGGCTGAAGGACACCTGCCGCATTTATCAGGCGTCCACCTCTGAGCTTTACGGCAAGGTGGAGGAGGTGCCTCAAAATGAAAATACCCCATTCCATCCATATTCCCCTTATGCAGTTGCCAAGCAGTACGGCTTCTGGATTACCAAGGAATATCGTGAGGCGTATAATATGTTTTGCTGCTCCGGTATTCTCTTTAATCACGAGTCCGAGCGCCGTGGTGAGACCTTTGTTACCAGAAAAATTACTTTGGCCGCAGCCCGCATTGCCCAGGGCAAGCAGGAAAAGCTCTATCTTGGCAATTTGGACAGCCTTCGTGATTGGGGCTATGCCAAGGACTACGTTGAGTGCATGTGGTTGATTTTACAGCACGATAAGCCGGAGGATTTCGTTATTGCCACCGGTGTGCAGCATTCTGTTCGCGAATTCTGTCAGCTGGCCTTTCATCATGCGGGAATTGAGCTGGAATTCACTGGTGAAGGCATGGAGGAAAAGGGCATCGACAAGGCCACTGGCAAGGTGGTAGTTGAGGTAAGTCCTGATTTCTACCGTCCAACTGACGTTGTAAACCTTTGGGGTGATCCAACCAAGGCCAAGAATGAGTTGGGCTGGAATCCTACCAAGACCACCTTTGAGGAGCTGGTACGACTCATGGTTCAGCACGATATGGAAAAGGTGGCTGCGGACCGTTTGAAGGAGCATGTAAATCTGGCTGAGTTTTTGGAAAAGGGTGTCGTAAAATGATGGAGAAAAACGCAAAAATATATGTGGCCGGCCATCGTGGTATGGTGGGCTCTGCTATAGTTCGGGAGCTGGAGCGTCAGGGATATACAAATATTATCACCAGAACCCACAAGGAGCTGGACCTTTGCCGTCAGGCTCAGGTGGAGAAGTTTTTCGCTGAGGAAAAGCCGGAGTATGTATTTTTGGCAGCTGCCAAGGTAGGCGGTATCGTGGCTAACTCCGAGGCTTTGGCAGATTTCATGTACGACAATATGATTTTGGAAATGAATGTCATAAATTCCGCATGGAAGAACGGCTGCAAAAAGCTGGAATTTTTAGGCTCATCCTGCATCTATCCCCGTATGGCTCCTCAGCCAATGCCTGAAAGCTGTCTTTTGACTTCTGAGCTGGAAAAAACCAATGAGGCCTATGCCCTGGCCAAGATTTCCGGTCTGAAATATTGCGAGTTTTTGAATAAACAGTATGGCACGGACTATATTTCCGTGATGCCTACCAATTTATACGGCCCAAATGACAACTATCATCCGGAGCACAGTCATGTGTTGCCGGCACTTATTCGCCGCTTCCATGAAGCCAAGGAAAGTGGTGCCAAAAGTGTTACCTGCTGGGGAGACGGCTCTCCTCTGAGAGAATTCCTTTATGTGGACGATTTGGCCAATCTTTGCGTATTTTTAATGAACAACTATAGTGGAAACGAAACCGTCAATGCAGGCACCGGCAAGGAGCTTACCATTAAGGAGCTGACTGAATTGGTGGCCAAGGTTGTGGGCTATGAGGGAGAAATCCTTTGGGATACTTCAAGACCAAATGGCACACCTAGAAAGCTGCTGGACGTGTCCAAGGCTGCAAAGCTTGGCTGGACCTACAAGACGGAGCTGGAGGATGGCATTCGTCTGGCGTACAAGGATTTTCTGGAAAATCCGATGCGTGCTGAGCGTTGATGCTGTAGTCTGCATATATTGATGTGGAGAAGGGTATGAATATTATTTTACTTTCCGGTGGCTCGGGCAAGCGCCTGTGGCCACTTTCCAATGACATAAGAAGTAAACAGTTTATTAAAATTTTTAAACAGCCAGATGGCACCTATGAGTCCATGGTGCAGCGTGTGTACCGCCAGATTAAGCAGGTGGACCCTGAAGCCAAGGTTACTATTGCTACCTCCAAGACCCAGGTTTCTGCCATAAATAATCAGCTGGGGGAAAATGTGGGTATTTCTGTGGAGCCCTGTCGCCGGGATACCTTTCCGGCCATTGCCCTGAGCACTGCATATCTTGTGGACGTGCTTAAGGTGAATCCGGAGGAATCAGTGGTGGTATGCCCTGTTGACCCGTATGTGGGGGCCGATTATTTTAAGGCTTTGAATGATTTGGCAAAGCAGGCTGACAAGGGAGAGGCCAATCTGGTGCTCATGGGTATTGAGCCTACCTATCCTTCAGAAAAATATGGTTATATTATTCCTAAAACTTCTGAGGAAATTTCCACGGTATCAACCTTTAAAGAGAAGCCTGACAAAAAGGTGGCTGAGGAATATATTGCCCAAGGTGCTCTGTGGAATGGCGGTGTTTTTGCCTATAAGCTGAAATATGTTATGGATATAGCCCATAAACATTTTGATTTTGAGGACTACTATGATTTGTTCTCAAAGTATGCCACATTGCCAAAGATTTCCTTTGATTATGCAGTGGTGGAGAAGGAGTCCCAAATTCAGGTCCAGCGTTTCCGCGGACAGTGGAAGGACCTGGGAACCTGGAATACCTTAACTGAGGCTATGGAGGAGCCTATAATTGGTCGTGGTGTATTGAATGAGGCCTGCTCCGGGGTGCATATTGTAAATGAAATGGATGTACCTGTTTTGGCCATGGGGCTTCATGATGTGGTTATTTCGGCATCTCCTGAGGGCATATTGGTTTCTGACAAAGAACAGAGCTCATATATTAAGCCCTTTGTAGAAAAGTTTAATCAGGAAATACGTTTTGCGGAAAAGTCCTGGGGCAGCTACAAGGTTATTGATGTGGAAAATGGTTCAATGACCATAAAGGTTACCCTTAATGCCGGTCATTCCATGAATTATCACAGCCATAAAAATCGTGATGAGGTTTGGGTGGTAATTGAAGGCCGTGGCAGAACTATTGTGGATGGCATGGAACAGAAAATCAACACTGGTGACGTGGTGTCAATCGCTGCAGGCTGCCGCCATACCGTAATAGCTGACACTGAGCTGAAGCTGGTTGAGGTGCAGATTGGCGAAGAAATCAGCGTGAGCGACAAGCAGAAATTCGAGTTGGAGAAGTGAGATGAATATAAAAAACAAGTGGTTTATCCTTTCCCTGCTTTGGGTAGGACTGATGCTGTATCTTTCCCATCAAAATGGAACGGACACGTTTAATACCAGTCACGGGTTTACGGTGTACTTGGCCAATTTGCTTCAGGTGGATCCTCAGTGGCTTCACGGTTTGGTACGCAAGACAGCTCATTTGGTGCTATACTTTATATTGGCCGTGCTGCTGCGTGGCTGTCAGCTGCAGTGGGGCAAGGCACCTTGGATGGCACTGGTCATGGCAGTGGTATTTTCTATCATTGATGAAGGTACCAAGCCCTTGATTCCAGGACGTCATTGTGATGTTGAGGATATACTTCTAAATGATGTGGGAGCTGTCCTGGGGTATTTCCTTTCAGGATGTTTTGAAAAATTTAAAAGGTGAATTATGGACAGAAAACCTATTTTATTAAAGCCAACTGGCAAGGATTATATCTGGGGTGGCAGAAGGCTTAATGATGATTTTTCGAAAAATATAGATATGAGTCCTCTGGCGGAGACCTGGGAATGCTCCACCCATCCAGATGGTCCATCTTATGCGGTGGGAGGCAAATTTGATGGTAAAAGCCTTGGTGAAATTCTAAAAGAGCACCCGGATTTTTTGGGAACTCACCCCAAGACCAAGGGAGAGCTGCCTATACTTATAAAATTTATTGATGCCAAAAATGATTTGTCTGTGCAGGTTCATCCCGATGACGAATACGCCCAAAAAAATGAAAATGGGCAGCTGGGCAAGTCGGAAATGTGGTATGTGCTGGATGCCAAGGCTGATAGCCACTTGGTTTATGGCTTAAACCATGATGTGGATGCTGACACCATGCGCCGCAGCATTGAAAAGGGTACCTTGGAAAAGTATTTGCAGAAGGTTCCTATTCAGCCTGATGATGTATTCTTTATTGAGGCAGGTACTATTCACGCCATTGGGGCGGGGGCTCTGGTTGCGGAGATTCAGGAAAGCTCCAATCTTACTTATCGCCTTTATGATTATGACAGGGTGGATAAACAGGGCAACAAGCGTCAGCTTCATGTGGATAGGGCCTTGGAGGTGGCTAATCTTAAGGGTTCTGCCAAGCCAAAACAGCCAATTCATTCCTTGAAATATAGTCAGGGCTGTGCCACAGAGCTTTTGTGCCGTTGTAAATATTTTGAGGTCAATCGGATGCTTATAAACACAGAGCGGGTGCGTCAGCTGGTGGAATACCGGGCAGACGAAGCTTCCTTTAGGGTGCTTTTGTGTACCAATGGGTGCGGTACTTTATTTATTAATGAAACAGAATATATTAAGGTGTTCCGGGGCGACTGCATTTTCTTTCCAGCCGATTCTGTAATCGTTAAAATCCACGGCAAAATGCAATTTTTAGACATACGAGGATAGGGGTAAAATGATACGGAATGCAGAACGTAGTATGAGTAATGTTAAAATTGTTTTTTATTATTGAAAAAATAACATATGGGCAGGTAGGTACGCTGAACACAGTAGTCTATGCTGCTCTATTATTTTGCGTCCAAATATGCTAAAATTAATCGTTACCATAAATTTAAACGTAGGAGTGTATATTATGCAGAAAATCAGAAAGGCAGTGATTCCTGCAGCGGGCTTTGGCACTCGCTTTTTGCCGGCCACCAAGGCCACCCCAAAGGAAATGCTGCCCATTGTAGATAAACCGACTATTCAGTATATTGTTGAGGAGGCTCTGGCCAGCGGTATTGAGGAAATCCTTATTATCAGCGGTCATGCCAAGAGAGCCATTGAGGATCATTTTGACTCTGCCCCAGTGCTGGAGGCAATGCTGGCTGAAAAGCACAAGGATGATCTTTTGGCCATGGTGCGGGAAACTGCAGATATTAATGTTCATTACATTCGCCAGAAGCACATGAACGGCTTGGGGGATGCCATTCTCTGTGCCCGTTCCTTTATGGGGGGGGAGTCCTTTGCGGTGCTTTTGGGTGACGATGTGGTTTACAACGAGGGTAAGCCCGCATTGAAGCAGCTTATTGATGTTCACGAGTCCTATGGGGGCAGTGTTCTCGGCTGTCAGCTAGTGCCTGATGAAAAGGTTAGTTCCTACGGTGTTGTAGCCGGTGAGGAAATTGCGGGAGCAAATCTTCTGAAGGTTACTGACATGGTGGAAAAGCCGGAAGTTGGGGAAGCACCTAGTAATATGGCGGTTTTGGGCCGTTACATAATTTCTTCATCAATCTTTGATATATTGGAAAAGACTCCACCAGGAAAAGGCGGTGAGGTTCAGCTCACTGATGCCTTGAAGGTGCTGGCTAAAAATGAGCCGGTATGGGCCTTTAATTTTGAAGGCAAGCGTTATGATGTGGGTGATAAGCTGGGCTTCCTGAAGGCCACAGTGGAATTTGCCCTGCGCCGTGAGGACCTGGGTGGAGACTTTAGAGCATATTTAACTGATGTATTGAAGTAATGAGGTCGCCTATGAAAATTTTATTAGCCGGGGGCGCGGGATACATTGGATCCCATACAGCCCTATCTTTGTTAAATAATGGCCATGAAGTAGTTGTGGTTGATAATTATGATAATAGCTCTCCTGAGTCCATAAAGCGGGTGGAGCAGCTTACGGGAAAGTCCGTGGCTCTCTATGAAGCTGACGTCAAGGACAAAGTAAGGGTACTGAAAATAATGCAGAAGGAGCAGCCGGATTGTATTATCCACTTCGCTGGATTAAAGGCGGTGGGGGAATCTGTTCAGCAGCCTATCCGTTATTATCGCAATAATATAGATACGACTCTTACACTTTTGGAGTGTATGGAGCAGACTGGCTGCAAGGAAAT
>DFHJ01000140.1 GCA_002372665.1 Anaerovibrio lipolyticus | reverse complement strand
GTCATTTACATTCATAAAAAAATGACCTCCTTAATTCTTCACTAACGTAATAAGTATAGCATAAAATAAGACTTATAACGCCATTGTTCAAATTTTTCTTCTTTAGAAGAAAAATCTTCCAATTAGCGTTTCCCTTTCAGGACTAGCTTCGCGTCGCAACGAGCTGGGAGATATGCTCACCAGCCGTTGTAGTTTGTTTTCCCCCACCTAAAGAGGAAGGGGACATCTTAAAGCTCGTTATATCGTTCCGGCCAACAGGCCTTCAGATATTCACCAATTCTTACTTCCCTACCATTAGCAGTGGGATGATAATATGTGGTTCCCTTAAGATTATTTGGAAGATATTGCTGCTTCACAAAATGATATGGGAAATCATGGGCATATTTGTAATTTATACCATGCCCAAGCTTGGCTGCCCCCTTGTAATGGGCATCCCTAAGGTGTTCCGGCACTGGTCCACAGTTACGGTGACGCACATCTGCCAAAGCAGCATCTATAGCCATATAGGCCGCATTGCTCTTAGGTGCTGAAGCCACATAGGTTACGGCCTCAGCCAAAGGAATACGGGCCTCCGGCATCCCCACAAACTGTACTGCCTGTACCGCTGCCATGGCAACAACAAGAGCAAAGGGGTCTGCATTTCCCACATCCTCAGCAGCGCAAATTGCCACTCTGCGGGCAATAAAATTAAGATCCTCTCCCGCTGCCAGCATTCTTGCCAAATAATGAATGGCCGCATCAGGATCACTGCCCCGCATACTCTTTATAAAGGCAGACACCGTATCATAATGGTTATCACCCTTTTTATCGTAAGTCTGTATTCTCTCCCCCAAAATAGTATGGAGAAGCTCAATATTAATTTCACCGCCATCCTCAATCATGGCAGCTGCCTGTTCCAAAAGATTCAGAGCCATACGCCCATCCCCGCCTGATAACTGGGCAATGGCCTCCACAGACTCATCAGTAATGTTAAGGTTTCTGGAGCCAAGTCCCCGTTCCTTATCCTCCATAGCCTGCTTAAGCATACGCATCAGGTCCCTATCGGAAAGGGAACTAAGTCGTACGATTCTGACACGACTCAGCAGAGCATGATTAACCTCAAAAAATGGGTTCTCGGTGGTGGCACCAATCAAAATAAGGCGTCCGTCCTCCACATAGGGAAGAAGCACATCCTGCTGACTCTTGTTAAATCGATGAATCTCGTCAATAAACACAATGGTGCGCTTCTGATAAAAGCGACGGGCTTCCGCCGCCTCATCCACGATTTTTCTGATATCCCCTATACCAGCAGATACAGCATTCAGCTTTTTGAAATTGCTGTTGGTAAGGGATGCCACCATTTGGGCCAGAGTAGTCTTTCCCGTTCCCGGTGGCCCATAAAGAATCATGGAAGGAAGCTGGTCCCTCTCAATCATTTTTCTCAGATACTTGCCCTTGCCTACGGCCTCCTCCTGACCTATAAACTCGTCAAAATTCCGGGGACGCATACGCTGGGCCAATGGCTCGTATTTTTTGCTGTCGTTTTTTTCTGCCGTAGCAAACAAATCCATACCTAAATCCATATCGTTCACTTACTTTCCCGTCGAACCAAAGCCACCTGTTCTTTCAGCCCCCACGCCGGCAAAATCACCATCTACTGTGAGATACTTATAAAAAATTCCCTGGGCTACTCTGGTTCCTTTGGCAATAAAAAATTTCTTTTCCCCATGATTAATGAGAGGCACCATAATATGCCCCTCATTTTCAGGATTGTTATAATAATCCGCGTCAATAATCCCCTGGCTGTTCACACAGGAAACAGAATTCTTGATGGAAATGCCGGAACGCACATGAATCCCCAGATACTCATCATTTCGCATATATGCTTTGAGGCCCGTAGGCACCAATACCACCTTATGGGGCACCAGAGTCACATCCTCAGCGGCCTCGATATCATAGCCGGCACTGGAGCCAGTTTTTCTGCCAGGCAATTTTATACCCTTGCCTTCATAGGCACTTACAATCTGAAAGCCTCTAATCTTATCTGTCATTTGTAAAAAACTCAGTCTTTCTTTTCATCAGTAATATTTTCCACAGGACGCCCCATAGTAATGGTGGAAATGGCATGCTTATACACCATCTGCTGTTTGCCCATGGAATCAATAATAACCGTAAAATTATCAAAGCCCTTTACAAATCCTTTTATCTGAAAACCATTCACCAAATGAATGGAAACCTGAATGTTTTCCTTACGAACCTGATTTAAAATACTGTCCTGTAAATTAATAACCTTTGCTGCCATAAAAATTACCCCCATTATCCTTTAAAAAATCTAGCTATATTCCAGGAAACATTATCTGCAAGTCCTCGTCCCCTATAAAGCGACGGATGATACCAATGCACATACGGCATTTTTCTGTACCAGGTAAGCTGCCTTTTGGCAAAGTGTCTGGTTCCCTTTTTTATATCATCCACAGCCTGCTCCAGAGTTCCTGTCCCCTGAACATAATTGACCATTTCCTTGTAGCCAATACCACGCATGGACTGACTCTCAGGAGATACACCACTATTTAGCAAATTACGGACTTCTTCTGCCAGTCCCTGCTGCAGCATCATGTGGACTCTTCTGTTTATTCTATCATAAAGCTCTGAACGGTGCCAAATCAGACCCGCCACATACACATCATAAACAAGGCTACTTTCCTTTTGGGTGGAAATCTGCTCTCCCCCCAGATGATAAACCTCCAAGGCCCGCATAACCCTTCTGAAATTATTTACATGAATCCGTTCTGCCGCCTCTGGATTTATTTCCCGTAGCATATCGTGAAGGTACTGCTTTCCCTTTTCCTCCACCAGCTTCTCCAGCTTAAGTCTGTATTCATCATCACCGGCAGTATCGTTAAATTTATACCCTTCCAAAAGGGACTTAATATAAAGGCCTGTACCCCCTGCCAAAATTGGCACTTTTCCCCTGTTATTAAGGGCAGTAATAATCGGCTTTACTCTATCTACGAAATCAGCCACGTTAAAGGAAGCCTCCGGCGGCAGTATATCTATCATGTGATGAACCACACCGTCCCGTTCCTTCATATCCGGTTTGGCTGAACCAATATCAAAGCCCTTATATACCAGCTGGGAATCCCCGGATATTATTTCCGTATCAAATTGCTTTGCCAGCTCTATGGAAAGTTCCGTCTTGCCTGAGGCAGTAGGACCCAAAACCACAATCAATCGTTCTCTCTGCATTCGATACACACACTCCAATGAGTATCAACCATTTTTAACTGCATTATGAAGCCGAAAATGTTTCCCTCCGTGTTTAAAACAAAATGGCTGCTGCTCATAATGATACACCACAAGCAACAGCCACGCAATTATACATTTTTATTTCTTAATCATGTCATGCTCCATCATGTATTCCGCAATCTGAAGAGCATTCAAAGCTGCACCCTTGCGAATCTGGTCACCACATACCCAGAAGTTAAGACCATGTTCAATGGAATAATCCTTGCGGATACGGCCAACCTCCACATCATCCTTGCCAGAGGTCTCAAGAGGCATAGGATATTCCTGTTCATCAGGGTTATCTCTCAGAATAACACCAGGGAACTTGGAAAGAACCTCACGGGCCTTCTCCACGGATACTTCATCCTCGAACTCCACGTTTACGGACTCAGCATGGCTGCGATAAACAGGAACACGGATAGTTGTTGCAGTGATGCGCATATCCTGATCATTCATAATCTTCTTTGTCTCATCAATCATCTTCATCTCTTCTTTAGTGTAGAGATTTTCTTTGAAGACATCAATTTGAGGAATCAGATTAAATGCAATCTGATAGTGCTTCTTAAGAGCTGCACCAGGAAGAATATTGGCAACTACTTCCTTGCCATCATTGATATCCTTAACCTGCTGCTCCAGTTCAGCCATAGCTTCCTTACCGCCGCCAGATACCGCCTGATAGGTGGAAACCACCACACGCTTAATTTTGGAAACATCATAAAGAGGCTTCAGGGCCATGACCATAATAATTGTGGAGCAGTTAGGGTTGGCAATAATACCCTTATGCCAGGAAATATCCTCTGGATTTACCTCTGGAACGATAAGAGGCACCTCAGGATCCATACGGAAGGTACTGGAATTATCAATTACCACTGCACCAGCCTTAGCAGCAGCAGGACCAAGGGTCTTGCTGATGGAGCCACCAGCGAATAGAGCAATATCCACATCGTTAAAGGAGTTCTCGGTAGCTTCCTCCACGGTGTACTCCTTGCCCATGAACTGAATTTTCTTTCCTGCAGAACGCTTGGAGGCAAGAAGTTTAAGATTTGCAAATGGGAACCTGCGCTCCTCAATAAGATTCAGAAACTCCTGACCAACTGCACCGGTAGCACCAAGAATAGCAACATTATACTTCTTCATGATTTTCTCCCCTTCAAATCAAATATATATCGAAACTTAGTCCATAAATTTATCCAAACCAATAATAAGTCCATTGTGGCCTAAAATGCTCTTAGCTGCAAGACATACACCTGGCATAAAGGATTCACGGTTCAGTGAATCATGACGGATTGTCAGAGTCTGACCAAGACCGCCGAAAATAACCTCTTGGTGGGCCACATAGCCCGGCAGACGTACACTGTGAATGTGCATACCATCCACATCAGCACCACGGGCACCCTCCACCTTTTCCTTCTCATTTGGATTACCCTGAACATGGGCCTTACGAACCTCAGAAATAAGGGCTGCAGTCTGAAGTGCGGTACCAGATGGAGCATCCAGCTTCTTATCATGGTGAAGCTCTATAATCTCCACCTCTGGCATGTATTTGGCCGCCTGCTTTGCCATCTGCATCATCAAAACGGCACCAATTGCAAAATTAGGAGCAATAAACACCGGGGTATCATTGGCCTCAGCCAATTTGGCCAGCTCCTGCTTCTGTTCATCGGAAAGACCTGTGGTACCAATTACAGGAGCCACCTTATTCTTCAAGGCCACCTGAGCACTGCCAAATACCACATCAGGAATGGTAAAATCCACCATTACCTGTGGCTTTACACTATCTATTGCAGACTGTAAATCTCTAGTAAAGCTGACACCACATTTAGAAAGACCTACTACCTCCCCGGCATCCCCTTCACCGACTATATCAACAGCACCCACCAGCTCCAGATCCTTATCCTCAAGAACCGCTTTTACCACAGCCTGACCCATACGGCCGTAAGCACCATTTACTAATACCTTTATCAACGCCAAACCCCTCCGTAAATCATGATTGTCCACTACTGACGCATATGGACATCACATATTATTTTATATACAATAATACTGTTTGGCAAGAGGATTTTTGTATTTTTCCATTCTCAATATACATATGTCTATAAACACGCAATTCAAGTTACACTATTTTATGTATTTCAGCACTTACTCATGAAGAAAGGTGGAGTAACATTTGAAAATTAATCTTCCCCAGCTATATTTCAGCAAACTGATGCGGGCCATTACTGAATTTGAGCTTATTGAAAACGGGGATAATATAATGATTGGAGTTTCCGGTGGCAAGGACAGCATTTTTTTGGCCTATGCCATGGCTATGATGAAAATGCGTTTGAAAAAGGACTTTTCCTTGAAGGCTATTACCATAAATCCCATGTTTTCCGAGAATTTTGGTGAAAGTGTGGAACGCATCAGAGCATTTATGAAGGAGCTGGAAATCCCCTTCGATACAATTGACGTGGATATTGCAGGTACCATTGAAGCTCAAAATGGAAAGGACCCATGCTATTCCTGTGCCTTTTTCCGCAGGGGTGCCGTGAACCGTTTTGCCAAGGAGCATGGCTGTAACAAGGTAGCCTATGCTCATCATCACGATGATGCAGTGGAAACTTTTTTTATGAGCCTGCTTTATTCCGGCCAAATTCATACCTTTACGCCAAAGACCTACTTGGACAAGATGGATGTTACTGTAATACGTCCTCTGGTGTATTTTAGGGAACAGGAAATCATTGATGCCATCGAGTACCATGGCTTCCAGCCTGTGCCTTCCCCTTGTCCTTATGATGGCAACACTATACGCCAAACCGTAAAGGAGCTTATTGTATCCATGAGCAGGGACAATCCCCAGCTTTACCCTCATCTGGCCTCCGCCATGCGGGAAAATGCAGTAGGTGAGCTGTGGCCTGCCCCCAAAAACCGTAAAGAAATGAAAAAAGCATATTACAGCTACATGTACGGTACAGAAGAATAGGCATAAAAGGGGCTGTCGCACTAATAAA
>DFHJ01000032.1:2912-12596 GCA_002372665.1 Anaerovibrio lipolyticus | reverse complement strand
ACCAATAGAGGAACGCAACAAAGTACTGCATGTGTCAAAATATATGGAGGAACAGCGGCAGGCATGTCTAATGCGGCTAACCAGTCCTTTTGGAGCACAATTACGAATGAATCGTAGTATTCAGGTTGAAGGTTCCTTTGCCAACATAAAAGAAGATATGGGATTACGGAGATATTCGCACCGCGGGAAGGAAAATGTACTGACCGAAAGTATAATTGTGGCTCTGGCATATAATATTTCCCGGTTTGACCGTAGAGTAAAGGCCGGAAGAACTGGACTGCATTTATATGATTTAAAAACAGCAGCCTGATTTCATTATATACACCGTCATCATATAAACGGTGTTTTTGTTGTGCCGTGAATTAAGCTGCTATGGACATTTATTCAAAATAATAAAAGAAGGACATAATAACAGGGCTGCCGCTTTGGTGAAAAATCATCAAATGCGACAGCCCCTTTTAGATATAATCGGGTGGAATGTCCTATCCCATGACAGGACCCGTTTAATTTAAGCCGGCTTTAACATTTTTTCATAATCCTCCACACAAAGAGGACGGCTGAAATAGTATCCCTGTATCATATCACAGCCCAAATTCTTCAGAATATCCACCTGAAACTTCTCTTCTATCCCCTCAGCCACAGTCTTGATACCCAAATCCTTTGCCATCATCATCATATAACGAACAACAGCAATATCCTGATTTGACATATTAATGGTCATGGAATCAAAGAAACTCTTATCAAATTTCAAAATATCCAGCGGAATCCTGTTTAGAAGACCCAAGGAGGAACAACCAGTTCCAAAATCATCCATGGCTATCTTGAAGCCAAGCTTATGTATCTCATTAATGAAATCTATTACAACATCCTCATCGGTTCCGGTTGAGCTTTCCAAAACTTCAAATTCAATCAAATCCTGAGGTATGTCATACAGAAACAATTTTTCCTTTACAAACTGCAGATACCCGGCACCATTTTGCATGGTTGGACGGGTCACGTTTACAGAAATAGGATAAATCTCCAGGCCCTTGGAACGCCATTCGCAAATATTCTGGCACACCAAATCCATTACATGCATATCAAGACGCACTGCATTACCATCCCGTTCAAAGAGAGGAATAAATTTCCCTGGTGGCATAAAGCCCATTTCATCACTATTCCAACGAATCAGAGCCTCAGCTCCTCCATGCACAGCCTCATTACCGCCAATACAGAACTTAGGCTGATAATACATCATAAATTCCCCTCGTTCTATGCCAATAAGGAAGGCGTCCTCAATTTTCTTTTCCTCAAAAATCTCCCGACGCATACTCTCATCAAAAAGATAAACTGTATTAACATTTTCAGATTTGCCTCTTTTTCGGGCAATATTTGCATTGTCAGCAAATCTGGCTGCCAGTTCCCGGCACCTTTCCTGAAGCTCGTCAGGGGTGCACCCCTCCAAATCCTCACGCAACTCCTTGGCACATATACGCATACCACCGGCAGAGAAGGAAATCATGTGATTGTAGATTCCGCCATGCAAATTACTTTGAATGTCCTCATCATTTGTGGAAACCAGCTCCATGGACACATTGTCCAGTATGTTGCGAATACGTCTGTAATCCTTGCCCCTTTCCTGGCTTTTTAAAAGCATATAGAAAACATCACCATTTATACGGTAGCACTGCTCCCCTTCCTTAAGATTATTGGAAAGCATTTCACCTACCATCCTGATAATCTTGGTTCCGCAGGCAAAGCCAAAAACATCATTTACCGCCTTGAACTTGTCAATATCCAGAGTCACCATAATGTAATCCTGCTCATTTTTGCTGTCAGAAAGAAGCTCCAAAAAGTCCTTATTGTACCCAACTATACTTGGCAGCTGCGTAACATTATCCTTTATGTCACGCTCATGATATTCATGTATTCTCTTTTTCTCCACCAGTATGGAATAGCCTGCAGTAATAGCCACCAGCAAAAATATGGCCACCAGACCCTTGTTCAAATAATTGGCTATTGCCAGTGATTCAGCCTTTGGCAAAACAGACATCAGCTGAAATTCCATATAATTGCTGAGAGCAAAAAGCCCCATACTGGTGATAACGGCCAATACAATTATTATATTGCTTCGTTGCATAGCTATCTTACTCATAGGAAGTTTGCCCCTCCTTCTTTTTTCTGGCCAGCGAGGCCATTATACCGAAAGCACAAATCAATGAGAAAATTCTGAATATCATCTGAATGGCCTCCAACAAGGCCTCATTATCTGCTCCAGTTACCGATTTAACCGCATTTACATCCATAACAATAGTTACTATGGCCATGGAAAAGGCCTGACCAATAAGCCGCATGGTAGCCAGCAATGAAGATGCAGTACCATAATACTTAGGCTGACAGGCTCCCAAAATCGCATTATTGTTTGGCGATGAAAATAATGCAAAGCCTATGCCAATAATCATCAGTAGAAATCCTACAATCACCAATGAGCTGTCTTTGTGAAGCCACGACAGGGCAAACAGCCCCACACTGTTAATCGCCATGCCCACGGAGGCAACTACCCCCGGATCAATTCTGTCAGATAAAGCTCCCGCCTTTGGTGACAATATAGCCATCATAAGGAACTGCAAAAGGATAATACTGCCGGCCACAGCTGCACTAAGGCCACAAATAACCTGTAAATACATGGACACCAAAAAGCTGATGGCAAAGGTTGCAGCATAATGGAGCATGGCCGCCAGATTACTGCACGTAAATACCCGGTTTCCAATAAACATATTTACATCCAAAATAGGATGCTGATTTTGACGCTCCACATATATAAATACCCCCAAAGACACCAAGCCGGTGACAAAGAGACAACCCCCAAAGGTATCCGTAATTTTTGAAAAGCCGTACAAAATAAAGGGGATGGTAATCATATAGCAAAGACTTCCTATGTAGTCAAAGGGAGCCCCCTTGTCCCCATACCATTCTTCCTTTACTTTCAGCATAAAAATCAAGCCCGAAGCTGCCACCATTCCCGTAATAAAGAAGAACCAGCGCCAGCCAAGATATTCACAAATGAAGCCACCAAGAGCCGGGCCACAGGTAAGTCCCACATAAACCGACGCTGTCTGATACCCCAAAATGCGTCCCCGCTCCTTCTTGTCAAAGACAGAGGCCAGCACTGCCATTCCAGGACCAAAAACCATGGCCATTAGCCCCCCCTGTATAAATCGTATATCCATAAGAAAATCTATAGAGGTGGCAAAGCCTGCAATCAAAAGAGTAACGGAGAACATGACTATACCAATTTTATATAAACGCTTACGTCCCAAAATATCAGCAGCCTTGCCCAAAGGCAGATTAAACATGGCGGAACCAAATAAATAGGCCGCTGCAACCCAACTAAGGTCACCTGTCATGGCCTCAAAATCCCGCCCTATGGACGGCAGAGCCACATTTATTCCACTGCCCACCATGGAGCCTATGAAAGACGTTATCATAACTGCGTATAAAACGTACTTCTGCAAATCATCATCCCCAGCTTTTACTCTTAGTATAATTTTACAATAAAATAAGTAATTATTCTACGATAAAAGCGAGTTTGTATCCTGTAAAAAAAATACCAGGCCATAACCACAGCCTGGTATAAAATATCAAAATATACACAATTAATATTTAAACTTACGGGCTTCTACATTCAGCTCCTCTGCCAATTCAGCCAAAGAATGGGCTGCAGCAGCAATTTCTTCGTTGGAAGCAGATTGCTCCTCCGTAGCAGCCGAAATAGTCTGAATCTGACGGGAGGTATCACGGCTAACCTTATCAATGGAATCAACAGCATCTACAATGCTGTTGGCTCCACTGGATACAGTACTAACAGAAGAATCAATTTCCGTCATCTGGTCACTAATGTTGCCTACCTTGCTCATGATAGCCCGGAATTGCTCACCAACATTACGAATGGCTTCAATACCCTCCTTAACATCGTTAGTACCAGTTTCCATAGTCTTAACAGCCTTCTCTGTCTCTCCCTGGATACCACCAATACGTGTTCTGATTTCCTCCGCAGATTCCTGAGACTGTTCAGCCAACTTACGGACTTCCTCTGCTACTACTGCAAAGCCGCGTCCTGCCTCGCCGGCACGGGCAGCCTCTATAGCCGCATTCAGTGCCAGAAGGTTCGTCTGCTCTGAAATAGCAGTTATAGCATCTACGATTTCACCAATCTGCTGGGACTTCTCACCCAACTGAGCTACAACAGATGCAGACTGGGTCACGCTTTGCTCAATGTTGTTCATTTTAGATACAGCATCCTCCATCAGCTTTTCGCCCTTTTCTGCAGCCTCTGCCGTAGAATTGGTAGCTTCTGTAACCTTCTTTGCCTTTTCGGCCATGCTGTTGATATCACTGTATACCATATCCACATTTTGCTTGGCGGTATCAATATCCGTGAGCTGGTTTTCAGTGCCATTGGCCACCTCACCTACAGTCTCCGCCACATTTACAGAAGCGTCTGCAGACTGGCTTGCATTGGCCGTAAGCTCCTCAGAAGCATTGGCCACCTTTCCGGCTGTATCGGCAATCCGCTTAATCACACCTCTAAGATGCTCCTGCATACCATTAAAGGAGCTTGCCATATCTGCCAATTCGTCACTGGAATTTACATTGACCTTGCGGGCAGTAAGATCACCTGCCGCCATTCCCTCAATGGCTACTTTCAGGGAAGATGCCACAGACACAAGCTGATTTCCAAACATCATGCAGGCACTCAAAATAAGAATGATACCAATAACAGAAACTACAATAAACTTATTGCGAAGACTGGTAACAGGCTCGAAGACAACACCCTTGTCAACAACTATTGTGGCTATCCAATTAGTGCTGTCCAAAGTGGAATAAGCTACCACATCATCACCATCAATGAAAAATCCCTCGCCGTTCTTCTGCATCTCAGCAAAATGCTCGCCCCAATGCTTCTGTTTCACATTGTCCATAGGAGCAGTATCATCATTGGCAGCAATAATTACGCCATTTTGCTCAATAATATATCCGGCACCGCTGCCACGATATTTAAAATCGTCAATCATTTCCTTTACACGGGCAATCTGAACATCTTCACAGATAGCACCGGCAAAACCACCAGCATCAAAAAAAGGAGTTATACAGGAAATAACCAAGGTATGTGAAATAGCATCTTCATAGGCTTCTGTCACAAATGTGGTCTTTTCACCCGCAGCTTTTTTAAACCAGGGTCTGGTGGCAGCATCAATTACGCCAGTAATATCGCCATCCTTAAAGCTCATCAATGCGCCATCCTTGTGGGCTGCAATCATACCCAGGATAGTAGGATCATCACCACCCATAGCAAGGTTGCTACGGGTCATAACTGCCTCATGGGTTCCACCGGCATTTGTCAGAACCTGACCTGCAGCCGTCGACATGGACTTACGGCCCTCAACCCACTCGCCAATCTCACCTTTTTCTGACTGAACAACAGCCACCAGCTCTGCTTCTACGCTCTCCTCTACAGTATTGTTGGAAGAAACCAAACCAATAATGGAGATAATTGCCATCAGCAAGCCACAGCCTACCGCCAACAACACAAATTTTTGTTTTAGTCTCATGGATAAACACCTCTCTAGTAATAATAATTTAACTTAGCCACAGACAATAAAATACTATTTCTCTCTTTAATTTCGACATTATAATTATAAACCCTTTAAATAATTATTTTTTTTTGAAAAAACTTTCACCCATTTTAAATCACCCATACTGGGCGAACCAAAAAGCTGGAACACTTTGAAATATCAAAGCTTCCAGCCTTTTAAATCATATATGCTATTAATTAACCAACCTGAGCAGTCAAAACCTCCACAGCCTTTTCCAGTGCAGAATCCAGATTCTCAGGCTTCTTGCCACCGGCCTGGGCCATATCCGGACGGCCGCCGCCGCCACCTCCGACGACAGCAGCAGCTTCCTTTATAATCTTACCAGCATGGGCACCCTTGGTCACTGCCTCCTTTGAGGCTTTAACCACAAGGTTAACCTTTTCACCATTAACAGTACCAAGAACCACAACACCGGTAGAAATCTTGTCACAAATCATATCTGCAATGCTTCTCAGCTCATCCATATCAGCAGCGTTTACAGCAGCAGCAATTACACTAACCTCACCTACAGTCTTAACCTGATCGGTAAGTGCAGCAGCGTCAGCCTTGGCTTTTTCAGCATTAACAGCATCCAGCTGCTTCTGGAGCTCCTTGGCATGGGCAACCAGTGACTCTACATGGGATACCAGCTCATCCTCGTGGCACTTCATGGCAGCAGCGGCATCAGATACCTGTTTAGCCTTGGTATTGGCATACTCCAGTGCTGCACGGCCAGTGATGGCCTCAATACGGCGTACACCAGCAGCCACACCAGTTTCAGATACAATCTTAAAGAGGCCAATCTGTCCCACATTCTTTACATGGGAACCACCGCAAAGCTCCATGGAGAATCCTGGAACACTTACAACCCGAACCACGTCACCGTACTTCTCGCCGAAGAGGGCCATAGCACCCTTTTCCACAGCAGCATCCTTGGACATTTCCTCAATAACAACATCTGTGCCCTTGAGGATTTCATCGTTGACCAGCTCCTCAACATCAGCCAGCTGCTGAGCACTTACAGGCTCAAAGTTGGTGAAGTCAAAGCGGAGACGATCACCATTTACAGAGGAACCAGCCTGATTAATCTGGTCACCAACAACCTTCTTCAGGGCAGCCTGAAGGAGATGGGTTGCAGTATGGTTACGGGCAGAGGAAAGCTTTTCAACCTTGTCCAGCTTAATCTGTACCTTGTCGCCAACCTTCAGCTGACCCTCCTCCACATAGGATTCATGATAAATAGTACCATCCGGCAGCTTCTTGGCATTAGTAGCCTTGATACGGCCCAATTCACTAACGAACAGACCGGTGTCACCCACCTGGCCGCCACCCTCCGCATAGAATGGGGTAACAGACAGAATAATACCAGCTTCCTCACCGTCCTGAAGGGAATCCACCAGAACGCCATCCTTCCAGATAGCCACGACCTCAGCCTCTGTAGCCTTTTCGTCATGTTTTAAGGCAGCAGTATCAATATTCTTTAAATCAGGAACGGCAAAGCGCTGGTTCTCAGCACGAGCTGCACGGGCGCGGTCACGCTGCTCCTGCATCTCCTTGTCAAAGCCTTCCTTGTCGAAATTCAAACCATTTTCCTGAAGAATCTCCTCAGTAAGCTCCCACGGGAAGCCAAAGGTATCATAGAGCTTGAAGCTCAGCTCACTGTCAAGAACCTTCTTGCCGGCCTTCTTGGCTTCAGCCATGTAGCCATCCAGCAGCTCCAGGCCCTGCTCCAAAGTAGCGGAGAAACGGTCCTCCTCCAGGGAAATAACCTTCTTGATGTAGTCCTGCTTCTGAGCCAGTGCCTCAAAATCGCTGGCACCATCATAAATCTTGCAAACTGCATCCACTGCGCCCTCAAGGAACTTATCCTTGATGCCCAGCATACGGCCATGACGAATAGCGCGGCGAAGGATACGGCGCAGTACATAACCACGACCCTCATTTGAAGGTAAAATACCATCCATAATCATAATACTCATAGAGCGGGCATGGTCAGCAATAACCTTAAGAGAAACGTCCTTATCAGCATCCTCACCATACTTTACGCCGGAAACCTTGGAAGCGTACTCAATGATAGGGAACAGCAAATCAGTCTCAAAATTGCTTGGAACACCCTGAATTACGGAAGCAATACGCTCCAGGCCCATACCAGTATCAATATTCTTGTTTTCCAAATCGTTGTACTTGCCATCCTCAGTACGATCAAATTGGGTAAATACGTTGTTCCAGATTTCCAGATAACGATCACAATCACAGCCTACTGCACAATCAGGCTTGCCACAGCCACGCTCCTCACCCAGATCAAAGTAAATCTCAGTATCAGGACCACATGGACCAGGGCCGATTTCCCAGAAATTGTCCTCCAATGGAACGATATGGGATGGGTCAAAGCCTGGCTGCTCCTCCCAAATCTTCCGTGCCTCATCATCCTTTGGATAAATGGTAACCCACAGCTTGTCCTTTGGCATCTCCAAAACCTCAGTGAGGAACTCCCATGCCCAAGGAATAGCTTCCTTCTTGAAATAATCGCCAAAAGAGAAGTTACCCAGCATCTCGAAGTAGGTCTGATGACGGGCAGTATGGCCTACATTTTCAATATCACCGGTACGCACACAACGCTGGCTGGTGGTAATACGAGGACGAGGTGGCTTTACCTTGCCTGTGAAATATGCTTTAAAAGGAGCCATACCGGCACCAATCATTAACAAAGTAGGGTCATTTTCAGGAATCAGAGAAGCACTCGGCAAGCGCAAGTGGCCTTTCTTTTCAGCAAAGAAAGTAAGATAAGCTTCTCTAAGCTCATTACCTGTCATTTTCTTCAAAACAATCTACCTCCAAGAATATATAAATCATATAAGTATTCACACTAACTTTAAGATTATACCATATTTATTGTCCAATATGAAGATTTACAAAAAAATAACTGCCGTATAAAAAGCTATACAGCAGTCGTTTTTTAGAGTAATTATTGATTCTGTAATTCTTCCTTCAAAAGATTTAATGTGCACTCCTCTGCTGGGTCATTTGTTCCCAGTTCCCCACGGAAGGCTCTGTCAAGAATGGATTTCTTTATGTTTTCAATAGAGGAAAGCACATTCTGACAATTTGTAATAACGGTGTTCTCCTTGACCAGCAGATTACGAATCATGGATGCAATTTCCTGCTGCTCCGAAAGTGTCGGAACATTCACCTGCAAATCCTGCATATTCTCACTATGATTACCTACACACTGTGATTGCTTCAACCACTTCCCAAAGGACTCATGTATATCAGGAGAATCCAAAGGCCTGGTACACCAGCTATCTCTGCTGATGCCCTTAATCTTTCGCCAAAAAGCAGTTAATTTTCCAGTAACTCCTCCGTTTATGATGGACCTTTTCCGAATCTCTGTCCCCGCCAATACAGCTTCTACCAGCTCCCTGGCTCTATCCAGATCAGCACATAAGGACTCCAAAACAGAAACTATACGCTTTTGCTCCCCCAATGGCGGAAAGGGTATTGGCATATTCTGCAATACCTTGCCGGCAATCTGAAGGGTTGTTGACCCGGTGGCATTTTCATATAGATAATCCTTAAAATTGGAAAGCAGCTGTCTTGCGTACGATATATCAACACAATCGCTTCTAAAAGCTGCTACGCCACGTCCAAGGCAATACTCCTTATCAGCAATTACAGATTTGCCAATATTATTTTTCATTGAGATAACCAAATCTCCGGTCTGGGATACCTTGGTTGCTGTTTTGGTGTACTTTTTTATGGTGATTGAATTATCATCCAGCTCCGCCACACCGCTTATCACAGGAATAAATGTATCATCATCCGTGGCATCTTCACGCTTTGGATACTGTCCCAATATTATGCTGCCAACACTTCCCAATCTTGCCCAACACCAGTTTTCCGGTACTTTAAAAGGCTGTTCTTCCTCCGGAACCAGAGCATTTTGTATTTTTTCTTCTAGTGTAAGTTGCTTTTTTGCCATTTCCTATTCTTTCTCCAGTGAGCTCAGGGTATTTACCACATTCTTCAACAAGGTTGCTGCTTCATCCAGCTGTTTTACCGCCTCCTGAGC
>DFHJ01000032.1:0-2755 GCA_002372665.1 Anaerovibrio lipolyticus | reverse complement strand
ACCATCAAGAGTATTTAAGCTATTATCAAGTTCCACTACTATTCCTCCATGATGTTACCTTCTATAGTAAAATGGATTTTTCAAAATACCATCTATATAATGATAATATATGGAGCCGAATTTGACAAATAAAGTTGTTCTTTATCTTCGCAACCTCAAAAACTTTCTTTTATAACGCCATTGTTCAAATTTTTCTTCTTTAGAAGAAAAATCTTCCAATTAGCGTTTCAACGAGCTGGGAGATATGCTCACCAGCTGTTGTAGTTTGTTTTCCCCCACCTAAAGAGGAAGGGGACATCTTAAAGCTCGTTATTGCCATATTTTTTTTGCTGTAGTAGGATGGTATTAGTGCAAAGCATTACACATTAAGAAGTTGAGGAGAATTATGGTTTCAGAGATAAAAATTCCGGGAACAATAATAAAATATGAGGGTAAGCTGCCCAAAAAACAGCTGTTACTGGTAGGCGGTGGCAGACAGCCTTCAAAAGCCTGGCTGCAGGAGGCAGCCACTGGCAGAACACTTTGGTGCATTGACCACGGGGTAGATATATGCCACCAGCTGGGCCTTGTGCCGGAGAGGTTACTTGGAGACTTTGATAGCTGCAATTCTGTCTGCCTGCAATGGGCCAAAGAAAATGGCAGCCTCATCGAGGAATTTGATGTCCACAAGGATTTTACGGATACCCAGGCAGCACTAAGGCTGGCTCGGGAAAAGGATGCTTTCTGTATTCTCACGGGGGCTCTGGGGAAGCGTTTTGACCATGCCTACAGCACTATATTTTCCTTTGGCAACTCAGCCACAAGGGGATGTATAGCTGATGAGCAGGAAGCTATATGCTTTCTTCATGACAATGAAACCATTACCATTTCCGCTGATACCCTCCCAAAGGCCATATCCTTATTGCCCATCAGTGAAAAGGTCACCGGAGTAACCACAAAGGGCCTTTATTGGGAGCTTAACGAGGAAGAGCTTTCCCAAATAAAACCCTATGCCATCAGCAATGTGTTGGCTGAAAACCGGGTAACCAACAGCTTCACCATAGGCATTGCCGAAGGTACACTGGCAGTCTATATCTGCCGGCAGGAAATTCAAATGTAAAATGAGACTTATCCAGTTAGAGCTTCAACCTTCTACTGAACAAGTCTCATTTTTTATGTCATATACAGTTTATTGCCATGCCTGTCAGCATAATTATTTCCCAGGTGCCTTCAAATCATAGTCCACATAACAGATATGGGTTTCCATAAATTCATCAAGACCATGCTCGCCATCGTCGCCGCCAAGACCGGACTGGCGTACACCCTGATGGAAGCCCTGGAATGCCTCAAAGTGTTCTCTATTGACATAGGTTTCACCAAACTTAATCTCATTCAGGGCACGCATTACGACATCGAAATCCTGGGTATAAATAGAGGATGTCAAGCCAAATACGCAGTCATTGGCCTTTTCAATGGCTTCATCCAAGGTCTTGAAGGTAGAAATCGGCAATACCGGACCAAAGATTTCCTCCTTCATAATGGTCATATCATGGGTGCAATCGGTGACAACGGTCGGCTCATAATAGAAGCCCTTGCCATCAACAGTAGCCTTTTTACCACCACAACGAACCTTTGCGCCTTCTTTGATGGCACTCTGTACCAGCTCATCTACATGCTCCTGCTGAGCCTTGTTGACCATTGGTCCAAGGTCAAAGTCACCACCCAGCCCTGGTCCATAGGTAGCCTTCTGGAAACGGGCAATTATCTTTTCGATGAACTTATCGGCTATGCCCTCCTGTACATAAATGCGCTCAGCGGCATTGCAGACCTGTCCTGAATTGATGATTCGTGAATTATATACATGCTCAACGGTCTCATCCAGCTTGCAGTCGTTCATGACAATAACCGGAGCCTTGCCGCCAAGCTCCAGGGAAACCTTTGTAACGTTGTCGGCGGCCTTTTTCATAATCTTTTTGCCTGCGCCCGTGCTGCCGGTCATGGATATCAGTGAAACCTTTGGATTACCGGAAAGAGCATCGCCAACGACGCTACCGGAACCACTAACAACATTTATTACCCCTTTTGGCAGGGAGCTTTTTGCAACAAGCTTTGCAAATTCGTAGCACCCATTAGGAGAATCACTGGATGGCTTGAGCACTACTGTATCTCCGGCAATCAATGCAGGAGCTACCTTGCGGCCAATCAGGAAAAGCGGGAAGTTCCATGGCATTATACCAGCAACAACGCCTATAGGCATCTTGTACAAGAATATATTTTCGTTTGGTCTGTCAGATGGAATAATTTCCCCTTTGATATGGCGGGCCATAGCAGCAAAATACTGAATATAATCCCCCAGCCAGCCGGCTTCGTCCATGGACTGGGCCAATGGCTTGCCCATTTCCTCAGTATTTGTCCGGGCAAACAGCTCCCGATTTTCACGTACCAGCCCTGCCAGCTCCATAAGATAATTTGCCCTCTGGATTGCCGGAAGCTTACCCCATGATTTTTGCGCCTCAAATGCCGCATCCACAGCCGCGTCCACATCAGCCTTGGTGGCTTTAGGCACCTGAGAGATAACTTCTTCCGTTGCCGGGTTAATAACATCCAACATCTCCCGATCCCCATTCGGAACAAATTCACCATTAATAAAGAGCTCATACTGTTTCATGTTTTTTACCTCCCTCGTTAATTATCAACTATAATTATTTTAACATTCTGAATTGTCTAAATCAATAGCAAATAATATTAATAAGTATGAAACAATATGAGTTTTTAT
>DFHJ01000105.1 GCA_002372665.1 Anaerovibrio lipolyticus | reverse complement strand
TAGCGCAGTTTGGTAGCGCACTTCGTTCGGGACGAAGGTGTCGCAGGTTCGAATCCTGTCATCCCGACCATTTTTTTACAAAAACTTCTTCCATGTTTAAAAAGGGGAGCCTTCTCGAATATCGAGAAAGACTCCCCTTTTAATATGTTTAGTTAATAAAAATATTAATATTTAAACTTACGGGCCTCAATATTAAGCTCGTCAGCCAGCTGGGCCAGTGAATGAGCTGCCGCTGCAAAAATGTTAAGTATCTTGAACACAAGCCTGCTTTTCTGTTATCATTATTAATAAAACAAACATTCTAATTTTACTCCACGTCAGGATGTGAAGACCATGACTGACAAATGCTATATAGCTATAGACCTAAAATCCTTCTATGCCTCTGTAGAGTGCAAGGATCGGGATGTTGATCCTCTCACCACCAACCTGGTTGTGGCAGATGAAAGCCGTAGCGGAAAAACCATCTGCCTTGCCGTAACCCCTTCCCTGAAAGCCCATGGAATACCAGGCAGGCCCCGGCTTTTTGAGGTTCAGCAGAGGGTTAAGGAGATAAATTACCAGCGCAAGGCAGCTGCCCCCGGTCATAAGTTCACCGGCAGTTCTGTTGATGCACAAAAGCTGGAAAAAAATCCCTCCCTTGCCCTAGATTACATCGTAGCCATGCCCCGTATGTCCCGTTATGTGGAATACAGTGCAAGGATTTTCGGCATTTATCTAAAATACATATCTGCTGACGATATCCACAGCTACAGCGTGGACGAGGTATTTATTGATGCAACGCCTTACCTTGCCACCTACAAAATGACTGGCCATGAGCTGGCATTGCACATTATCAGTGATATTCAGAACACAACTGGCATAACCGCCACTGCCGGTATCGGCACAAATCTCTACCTGGCGAAGGTGGCCATGGACATTGTGGCCAAGAAAATTCCCGGCAACAAAGACGGTGTCAGAATTGCAGAGCTGGATGAAATGAGTTACCGCCAACAGCTATGGACCCACACACCTATAACAGATTTTTGGAGGGTTGGGCACGGCTATGCAAAAAAATTAAAAGAACACGGCCTTCACACCATGGGTGATATTGCCCACTGTTCTTTGGGAAAAGAAAGCGACTATTACAACGAGGATTTGTTGTACCGCCTCTTTGGCATAAATGCACAGCTCCTTATTGACCACGCCTGGGGCTATGAGCCCTGCACCATGAAGGCCATAAAGGAATACCGGCCATCATCCAACAGCTTAAGCAGCGGTCAGGTGCTCCAAAGTGCCTACTCCCATGAAAAGGGGAGACTTATTGTGTGGGAGATGACCGACCTTCTCGTGCTGGATTTAGTAGAGAAAAGGCTGGTAACAGACCAACTGGTTATATATGTTGGTTATGACATTTCAAATGTTACAGAGCATCATTACAGGGGAAGTGTCCATCTTGACCACTATGGCCGCAAGGTTCCCACCCCGGCCCATGGATCCATCAACCTTGGAAGGCACACCTCCTCAACCATCCTTATACTGGATGCAGCACTGGAGCTGTTTGATAAAATTACAGACCCCAGCCTGTTTATCCGGCGGGTAAATGTTACCGCCAACCACGTAATCAGCGAAAGTGCACTAAAAAAGGAAAATGAAAAGCCCCAACAGCTTGACCTCTTTACTGACTATGAGACTGAGGCCAAAAAGCTGGAGCTGGAAAAAAAGGCCGAAGCCAAGGAAAAATCCCTCCAGCACACCATTTTGGATATCAAGCACAAATTTGGCAAAAACGCCATTTTAAAAGGTGCAAACCTGCAGGAGGGGGCCATGACCATTGAAAGAAACCAACAAATTGGAGGCCACAAGGCATGAACAAAAAGGCTGATCAGAAAAGCCCATACGCCGATATAATAAATCTTCCACGGCCTGTATCCAAGAAACATGCACCCCTAACCATGAAGCAGCGAGCGGCGCAATTCTCCCCATTTGCTGCAGTAAGCGGGCATAGCGAGGCCATACAAAAAACCACCCTGGAGCTGGAAAAGCAATTTAAATGACAGCATAACAAAAGGAGCTGCCGAAACAGCTCCCAAATATACGCTCCTAATATTGATGAATTTCCTCATATAACCCAACCAAAAGGCGGCATAACATTTTTCCTGCCAGTATTCCCAACGCGCCAGTCAAGCCGATAAATAACAATGAGATTATGCCAAGCTCCAAATTTGCCATCATGTAAAATCCCCCTTTGGCCCTTATAGTCGGTTATGACTATAACGAGTAGTTTGTTGTATGGGCTGTACCCGCATTTTTGTTTTCCACTCATACATACGTACCATGGAAATAAGTATTACAAAATTATTTTTAAAAATTTTTGTAATAGATTCGATTTTCAGCCGTATGTATATATGTAAAACGATACGGGCTACCTTCTATCGTAGATGATAAATTTAGTCCGTGCTTACTTTTTTCCTTTTTGACGGGTCCTCTCCAACCCGTCCCTCTCAAAGAAGCCGACTACACACGGCTTCTTTTTTTGCTTAAAATTCTTGAAAAAAATGTAATACTTTCTTTTGTTGAGCGTATGTAGATTATGTCAGATAAAATTACACAATTCATCTCATTCTCCCCTGCCTGTTATCCTCCAAAAACAGGCAGGGCTCTTTTTTTATAACGCCATTGTTCAAACTTTTCTTCCTTAAAATAAAAAGCACCCCGCAATTTGCCGAATGCTACGGATAATAGCAGGAAAGCAGTGCCATTAATGCACTACTCTTTGTGTTGACATGTTCTTTTATGTATTATATTTTTAGATAAAGTTAGTATAACGTCGCTGAATGGAGTGATTATTATGTTTAGGGAAATGAGAAGAAAGAACCAGCAATTATCTACTGACAAATGTATGTCCATATTGGAAAAATCCACCTCCGGGGTGCTGGCCGTATCCGGTGATGATGATTATCCTTATGCAGTGCCACTTTCCTTTGCTTATTCGGACAACAAGCTATATTTCCACGTAGCAAAAAGCGGTCATAAGCTGGATGCCCTGCGCAGGAATCCCAAGGCCTCATTTTGCATAATTGAGCAGGATAATATAGTACCGGCAGAATATACCACATATTTTCGCAGTGTCATTGCTTTCGGCTCTGTACGCATTGTAGAGGATAACACCGACCCTGAAAAACGTCTGGCATTGGATATGCTTTCGGATAAATATTGCCCGAATGAGTCCACCGAAAGCAGGGAGAAAGAAATAGGCAAGCTTATGTCAGCTCTCTATGTGCTGGTAATGGATATTGAGCACGTGACAGGCAAAGAGGCCAAGGAACTGGCAGCTATGCGAAATAAAAATCTCCTCCCACCGAACTAATCATTGAATATTTCTTTACCCTAATTATAACGAGCTTTAAGATGTCCCCTTCCTCTTTAGGTGGGGGAAAATAAACTACAACAGCTGGTGAGCATATCTCCCAGCTCGTTGAAACGCTAATTGGAAGATTTTTCTTCTAAAGAAGAAAAATTTGAACAATGGCGTTATAATAACATTAAATTGGGGTGAAAATAATGGCGAAGAAATTAGACCTGAATAATACTGCAGCGGCATTGGGAGATTTTACAGGCAGAGCAAAACCAGT
>DFHJ01000088.1 GCA_002372665.1 Anaerovibrio lipolyticus | reverse complement strand
TGGGAGGATAGGAAGTTGCCGGTTTAAATATGGCGGTCGTGGTGAAGTGGTTAACACACTGGATTGTGGCTCCAGCACGCGTGGGTTCGATCCCCACCGATCGCCCCATATTACAGGGGTATAGCTCAATTGGTAGAGCAACGGTCTCCAAAACCGTAGGTTGTGAGTTCGATTCTTACTGCCCCTGCCATTTTTGTTTTTAATATGATTTGGAGCAGTACTCAAGAGGCTGAAGAGGACGGTTTGCTAAATCGTTAGGGTCGCAAGGCTGCGGAGGTTCGAATCCTCTCTGCTCCGCCATTGATTATTTGAACTTTTAGAGTAATCTGAAGGTTCTTTTTTTGTGTATTTTTATGCATAAAATATAGATTTATATAGTTTTTTATTACGTCTTAGGGTATAATATAAATGCTTTTTTTTTACATTATTTTAGGAGGATGAAAAATGAGTGAAACTCTCAATAAGCTGTTTCATCTAAAGGAAAATGGAACAACTATCCGTACTGAGATGGTTGCTGGTCTTACAACCTTTATGACAATGGCTTACATCTTGGCAGTTAACCCTGGTATTCTTTCAACTACTGGCATGGATGCTGGTGCTGTATTTGTTGCTACAGCTATTGGTTCTGCCATTGGTACTGTTCTTATGGCTGTTTTAGCCAACTATCCTTTTGCACTGGCACCTGGCATGGGTCTCAATGCTTTCTTCGCATTTACCGTATGTGGTGCAATGGGCTATTCCTGGCAGGTGGCCTTGGCTGCAGTATTTATTGAAGGCATTATTTTCCTAATATTGTCTCTTACCAAGGTGAGAGAAGCAATTTTCAATTGTGTGCCAACCTCACTTAAAATGGGTGTTACTGCTGGTATCGGTCTTTTCATTGCTTTTATCGGTATGCAGAGTGCCAAGCTGGTGGTTGACAGCCCAACTCTGGTTACAATTTTTCCATTTAAGTCTTCTCTGGCAGATGGCACTTTCTACACCACTGGTATGGGTGCTGTGCTTGCTTTAATCGGTATTTTGGTTATTGCTGTTCTCATTCATAAGAAGGTTCCTGGTGATATCCTTTGGGGTATTCTCTTTACTTGGATCCTTGGTATGATTTGTGAGGTTACTGGGCTTTATATTCCTAACCCAGAGCTGGGCATGTTCTCCACGATTCCTGATTTTTCCAAGGGATTCAGTATTCCTGACCTTTCACCAACTCTTATGCAGGTTGATTTCTCCGGTATCTGGAGCTTTAACTTCCTCACTGTTATTCTGGCCTTCATGTTTGTAGACCTTTTTGATACCCTTGGAACCCTTATTGGAGTTGCTTCAAAGGCTGATATGCTTGATGAAAATGGTCGCCTCCCTAACATAAAGGGTGCCCTCCTGGCAGATTCCTTGGCTACCTCTGTGGGCGCTATGCTTGGTACTTCCACTGTATCTACCTATGTGGAGAGTTCTGCTGGTGTTAGTGCTGGTGGTCGTACTGGTCTTACTGCATGGACAGTGGCAGCCCTATTTGTTCTGAGCTTATTCTTGGCACCATTGTTCCTTACAATTCCTGCATTTGCTACTGCACCTGCTTTGATTGTGGTAGGTTTTCTTATGGTAAGCTCCCTCACAAAGATTGATTTTACTGATCTTACTGAGGCATTCCCTGCTTACATTGCCACTGTAACCATGGTATTTATGTACTCCATCTCTGAGGGCATTGCTATGGGCTTCATTTCCTATGTGGTAATTAATGTGTTGTCCGGTGATTTCAAAAAGAAATCCATTAGTCCGGTAATGTATATATTGGCTGTTATCTTCATATTAAAATACATTTACGTTTGATGATAGCTTTTTGCCTTTAATGGCTGCATTTTAAAATTATGAAATGGCATGGAAATTTTAGCGATTTCCATGTTATTTTTTTGTTGACTAAGTATAGCCTTTATGATAGTATATTTAAACGTAAGCGCTATAGGTATGCGCTTTCCCAAACCGCACAGTGAGGTTCTTGTAAACAGCTTAGGCTGTACCGTAATTGGCGAGTAAATTATAGGGAGGTGTAAATGAATGTACGCAATTATCAAGACTGGTGGCAAGCAGTATAAGGTTGCTGAAGGCGATGTTATAACTGTTGAGAAGCTTGAGGCTGCTGAGGGCGAGGCTGTTACCTTTGATCAGGTTCTGACTGTTGTAAAGGATAACGAGGTTGTTGTTGGCAAGCCAGTGGTTGAGGGTGCGAAGGTTACTGCTAAGGTAGAAGCTCAGGGCAAGGACAAGAAGATCCTGGTATTCAAGTACAAGGCTAAGTCCAACTACCGCAAGCGTCAGGGCCATCGTCAGCCATTCACTAAGGTTGTTATCGAGAAGATCGAGGCTTAATCGTAAGCAATGACTTTTGGTTCTGTTAGTCGTTGTATGGTATTTATTGTTGTTGGTATTTCCTATGAGACGTGACAGACAGAGGGTGGACGGTGGTATCGAAATTACCGTTTACCGAAATAAAGAGGACAGAATTTTCGGTTACACCGTTGCTGGCCATCATGGTCAGCAGGGGAGTAGCATTGTGTGTGCCGGCGTTTCCGTGTTGGCACAGACTACGTTAAAGGGCTTGGGTGAGCACCTCATGCGGCTTCATAATCTTTCCGGGAGCAATCCGGATAGCTTATCTCCTTATTTAAAATATAAGGTTGCGCCAGGTGACTTACAGGTAAGGCTTACTACTGACCTCGATGATATAACTGATGCACTATTAGAGACAATGCTTATTGGACTTTATGACATCTACGATGAACGAATCCGAGAGAATGATCTCGACGGGGTGCACATTTTTGAGATTCAACAGGATCAGGAGGTGTAATGTTAATGTTCACTTTTGATTTACAGCTTTTCGCACATAAGAAAGGTGTGTCCAGCACCCGTAACGGTCGTGACTCTGAGGCAAAGCGCCTTGGTGTTAAGGAGCAGGCTGGCACCGTTGTAACAGCAGGCAGCATTCTGGTTCGTCAGCGTGGAACTCATTTCCACCCTGGTACCAATGTTGGTATTGGTAAGGACGATACCCTGTTCGCTAAGATTGATGGCCGTGTAGCTTTCGAGCGCAAGGGTCGTTATAATCGTCAGGTTAGCGTTTATGCAGTTGACGAAGCTGCTATGTAATTAGTAGAAAATACCTGCGTCTTCACATGGGCGCAGGTATATTTTATTATTTGCTTATTTGATTGATTAAATTGAGTAATGTATAAAAAGCTGGCATTGGTATACAATACCAGCTTTTTATACATCACTTTGGGGCACTTTTATTAAGGAGAGGCTTATGCAGTTTATAGATAGAACTACCATAAAGGTTACTGCCGGCAACGGTGGTAACGGCAAGTCAGCTTTTCGGCGGGAGAAATTTGTTGCCAAGGGCGGTCCATCTGGCGGTGACGGTGGCCGTGGTGCTGATATTGTCTTTGTTGTTGATAATAATATGAATACTCTGCTGGATTTCCGTTATCACAGAAAATTCCAGGGCAAAAACGGTGAGAATGGCGATATTAAAAATCAGTATGGTCATAACGCGCCACCTTGCATTGTTAAAGTTCCTCAGGGTACTTTGGTTAAGGATGCTGATACTGGAGAAATTTTGGCAGATCTTACTGAAATTGGGCAAGAGGCTGTTATTGCCAAGGGTGGCCGTGGCGGCCGTGGTAATGCCAAATTTGCCAATAGTGCAAATCGTGCACCAACATTTGCAGAACTGGGTGAGCCTGGTGAAAGCCGTAACTTGATTTTGGAGCTGAAGCTGCTGGCTGACGTAGGGCTGGTAGGCTATCCAAGTGTGGGTAAATCCAGCCTGGTGGCTGCTGTGTCCGCAGCACGTCCAGAGATTGCCGAATATCATTTTACCACCATTACCCCTGTACTGGGTGTGGTAAGCGTTGGTGATATTGATGATGAGCGTAGCTTTGTAATGGCTGATATTCCGGGTCTTATTGACGGTGCCTCTGAGGGGGTTGGCCTTGGCCACGATTTCCTTCGCCATGTGGAGCGTACCAAGGTTATTGTTCATATCGTGGATGCCTCCGGTGTGGAAGGCCGTGATCCAGTTGAGGATTATTATAAGATTAATAAAGAGCTGAGGATTTATAGCGAAAAAATTGCCCGTCGTCCACAGATATTGGTGGCCAATAAAATGGATTTGCCGGGAGCTCAGGAAAACCTTGAGCGTCTTAAGGATTTGGCGGAGAAAGAGGGTATTGAAATATTCCCTATTTCTGCAGCTACTCGTCAGGGAACAAAGGAGCTTATTCAGCGTGTGGCTCAGGTTCTTGACGAATATGTCGAGGAGCCGGATGTGGAAGAGGGCGTTAAGTTATATGATGCCAAGGAAGAGGATCCTGATAAGGTTACCATTACCCGTAATGATGCAGGTGATTTCATCGTAAGCTCCAAGTCACTTAATAAGCTGGTGGCCATGACTAATTTCGGCAACGATGAGGCAATCAGACGATTCCAATATATCTGGCGAATCAAGGGCATTGATAAGAAGCTCATTGAGCGCGGTATTAAGGAAGGCAATACTGTAAGAATCGGCGAAATGGAATTCGAGTATCGGGATTAAGGAGATAACTATATATGATAAAGAATACATTAACCGGCAAGCAGAAAAGATTTCTGCGATCCATGGGCATGACCATGGATCCGGTTGTTATGATTGGCAAGGAAGGTGTGAGTCCCACCGTCGTTCAGTCAGCAGCAGAGGCTATCAAGAAGCGTGAGCTGGTGAAGGTGCGTGTACTTCAGAATTGCATGGATGATCCTGAAGCTGCAATCACTATGCTGGCAGAGCGTACCAATTCTGATCTTGTTCAGATTATTGGTCATAACGGACTTTTGTTTAAGCGTAATTTCGATTCCCCTAAAATTGAGCTGCCAAAATAATTTGACTGGCAAAATAAAGTGAGGTTTGGGTTATGGAGACTCGTGAGCATATAAAAAGCGCCAGCCGTATTGTGGTGAAGGTGGGTACAAGCACTCTCCTTTATGATAACGGCAAGCTTAACCTTTATAGAATAGAGCAGCTGGTCCGTGAGCTGGCAGATCTTTCCAGCCAGGGTAAGGATGTTATCCTGGTTTCCTCCGGTGCCATTGGTGCTGGTGTGGTTCGTATGGGCCTGAGTGAACGCCCCTCCGGGGTGAAGGAGAAGCAGGCGTTGGCCGCTGTTGGTCAGGGAATGCTCATGCACATATACGATAAGCTTTTTGCTGAATATGGTCAGGTGGCTGGGCAGGTGCTTTTGACCCGTGATAATTATGTGCAGCACAAGCAGTATAACAACTCACGCAATACACTTCTCACCATGCTTAAAATGGGCGTAGTGCCTATCATTAATGAAAATGATGCGGTAGCTGTGGATGAAGTTAAGATTGGAGATAACGACAATCTTTCAGCCATGGTTGCAGCATTGGTGGATGCGGATTTGCTTATTATCCTGTCCGATATTGATGGGGTATATACGGGAAATCCTTCTACGGATCCATCGGCTACCCTCATTCATGAGATAAAGGAAATTACTCCCCATATTGAGCAGATTGCCGGAGGAGCGGGGTCTGCCCTGGGAACCGGTGGCATGTCCACCAAGATTGAGGCGGCCAAGATTGCCACGGCTTCAGGTGTTACCATGTGTATTGCCTCCGGCAGCGAAAAGGGCATAATACGTCGGATTATTGATGGTGAGAATGTGGGAACAGTATTTCCGCCAAAGGAAGCTCATTTAAAAGCACGAAAGGGATGGCTGGCCTTTGGAAAGCGTATCAGTGGTGATCTGGTAGTGGATGCAGGCTGTGTAAAGGCCTTAAAATCAGGCTCCAGCTTGCTGGCAGCAGGGATTAAGCAGTCTGAGGGCGAATATACCATTGGTGATACAGTGCGGGTATTGACCGAGGACTACCAGGAAATTGCCCGTGGAGTCATTAATTTTGACAGAAATGATCTGGAGAAAATTAAGGGATTAAAAACTGATGAGTTTAAGGTTCTTCTACCGGATAATGACTATGATGAGGTTATTCATCGGGATAATATGGTTCTTATGATTTAAGGTTTACCACCAAGAAGCAGGGAGGTAATGGCAGTGGATTTGCAGAAAATTATGGTTTCCAAGGCAGAGGCGGCAGTGAAGGCTGCTGATGCCATGGCTTTGGTTTCGACAGATACAAAAAACAAGGCTTTATTGGCCATGGCGGATATGCTGGAGAAACACGACGATTTTATTATTGACGCCAATAAAAAGGATATGGCTTTGGCAGAGGAAAAGGGCGTAAAGAAATCGTATTTGGACAGATTGCTTCTTACTCATGAACGTATTGGGGGAATGGCAGATGGCCTCCGGCAGGCAGCTGCTTTGCCTGATCCTGTAGGCGAGGGTGATTATTCCACTATTCGCCCTAATGGTCTGGAAATTCGTCGTGTGAGGGTTCCTTTGGGAGTAGTGGGCATGATTTACGAAGCCAGGCCAAATGTTACCTCAGACGCAGCAGGCCTTTGTATTAAATCCGGTAATGCTGTTATTCTCCGCGGTGGTTCTGAGGCCATTAATTCCAATATTGCCATCATTGAGCTCTTGCAAAAGGCTGCCTATGGTGCCGGTATTCCGGAGGGCGCTATCCAGTTTGTGGATGTTGTGGATCGTGAGGCTGTAAATATCATGCTGAAGCTCAACAAATATTTGGATGTTATTATCCCACGAGGCGGTGCGGGGCTGATTAAGACTGTTGTGGAAAATAGCACCGTGCCTGTTATTGAAACTGGTACCGGAGTATGTCATACTTATGTAGACGAGAGTGCTGATTTGGATATGGCCCTTAAGATTGCAGTGAATGCCAAGACCTCCAGACCTTCAGTATGTAATGCCATGGAAACCCTTTTGGTGCATAGGAATGTAGCAGAAAGGTTTTTGCCTATGCTGTCAAGGGCAATGAGGGAGAAGAATACAGAGCTTCGGGGATGTAAGGCAGCCTTGTCTATTGTGCCGGATATGGTCCCAGCCACTGAGGAGGACTGGAGCACTGAGTATGGTGATCTGATTCTCTCCGTGAAGGTGGTGGCAGATGTTAATGAGGCTATTGAGCATATCAATAAGTACAATACAGGCCATTCTGAAGCCATCGTAACTGAGAATTTGACTAATTCACGCCTTTTCCAGCGTCGTGTAAATGCCTCCTCCGTTTATGTCAATGCCTCCACCAGATTTACCGACGGCTGTGAGTTCGGTTTTGGCGCTGAGATCGGTATCAGTACCCAGAAGCTTCATGCCCGTGGTCCTATGGGCTTGGTGGCACTGACCAGTACCAAATATCTTATTAATGGAGATGGACAAATCCGTTGATTCGATTGATTAAAGGATATTTAAAAACAATTGGTCAGTATTACGATACAAAAAAGGGCAGACATGATATACTTGATTATGCCCGAGGAATTGCTATAATAATTTTTGTTTGTGTCGTAGCGGTTTTTCTATTAAGTTTGTTGTAGGAGCGTATTATGGGTAAAAAGAAGCGTTTGGGCATCATGGGAGGTACCTTTGATCCTATTCATGTGGGGCATCTCATGACTGCTGAGGCAGTTCGCGATGAGTATAATCTGGATAAGGTTATCTTTATACCGGCTGCTGTGCCACCGCATAAGCAGCAGCAGAGTGTTACCATGGCCAAGCACAGATATGTAATGACGGTGCTGGCGACTTGCTCCAATCCTAATTTTGAGGTATCTGACATAGAGATGAACCGTCCGGGACCATCCTATACCATTGACACCATATCCCAGCTTATAACCCAGTATGGCAAGGGGACAGAGTTCTTTTTTATAACTGGTGCGGATGCCATTCAGGAAATTCATACATGGGATCGCATAGATGAACTGCTGGAGCTGTGCCACTTTATCGGCGCATCCCGTCAGGGCTGTATTCCGGATGTAGATCAGATTAAAGAGTCCTTTGGGGAGCTTGGAAAAAGGAAGATTCATCGGCTGGAAACTCCGGAGCTGGAAATATCTTCCACGGATATCAGAAATCGCATAAAAAAAGGCTATTCCATTAAATATATTGTGCCATCAAGTGTGGAGCAATATATTTATAAGGAAGGCCTATATAAAGATTAAAGACCATAAAATGGGATATCGTTTTGCGGTGTCCTTTTTGTGGTGTTAGCAGGTATAGATTTGATATGACTTATGATGAGATGAAGGACAAGCTGCAAAGCAGATTAAAGACTACCAGATTTATTCATTCTGTAGGTGTGGCTGAATCGGCAGTGTATCTGGCAAAGCGGTTTGGTGTAGATGTTGAAAAGGCGAGAATTGCTGGCCTTCTTCATGACTGTGCCCGTCAGTATCCCAATGAACAGATGATAAGTGAGGCAGATAAACGCCATATATCCTATGGAGAGGTGGAAAAAAGCATGCCTCTATTATTGCATGGCTACATTGGGGCTGAGCTTATTCGGGAAGAATACGGTGTGGAGGATGAGGAGATAGCCCAGGCTATCTATCGCCATACTGTTGGTGGAGCAGCAATGACAAATCTGGATAAGATTATATATTTTGCAGATATGATTGAGCCGGCCAGGGACTATCCGGCAGTGGAGCATTTGAGGGAGCTTTCCAAAACGGTTAGTCTTGATGAAATGGTTTTGGCAGGCTTATCCCAGTCCATAGAATTTGTATTGAACAAAAATCACCTGATACATCCTGATACTGTTGTTGCCAGAAATGAGATTCTTTTAAAACTCAAGAAATGAGCATAAAATATGAGCAAGAAGCCATATAGTGAGACAAGAGAAAGAATTAAACAAAAAAAAGCCCAGAAGCGCCGCAAGCGTAATGTTAAAATAGTAAGAATTTTTATGGCTACCCTTATCATTATGGTGGTGCTTACCGGTGTGGGTTGGTTATCCATGCAGATATATCAATGGGGAAGCCAGAGAGTGGCTGTTTACATGGAAATATATGATGGCTACAAGCAAAGGAAGGACTTGCGGGCAGCCAGCTTTGATCCCCGCTTTGATGGATATACCAATATTCTGGTTTTGGGCCTTGATCCGGGTAAGGAGGATAGCGGTCAGTCGGCGGACTCCGTTATTATTATGAGCTTTAAACATAATACGGGGGAAGTCCGATTTATTACTATTCCAAGATACACCATGGTGAATATTCAGGGGCGTAACGCTCCTGAGCCACTGAATAATGCCTATTATTATGGTGGAATTCCTCTTATGGAGCAGACAGTGTCCAAAAATCTGGGGATAACCCTTCATCATTATGTTGCCATTGATACTGAGGCTTTGGCTGAGATTGTGGATGTAATTGGTGGCATTGATATTTACGTTGATAATGATCTCGATTACGATGACCCAGAGGGTGATTTGTATATCCACATTCCAAAGGGGATACAGCACATGGAAGGGGATATGGCCCAAAAGTATCTGCGATTTGCCAGTGATGATCTGGGAGTCTATGGACGCGGTATGCGGCAGCAAAAATTTTTGAAGGCATTTTGTAGCAAGCTCATGGAGCCGGACAGCCTTTCAAAGATTCCGGAGCTGGTGGAAATATGTGATAGGCGCGTAAAATCAAGTATAGAGGCCTTCGACTCAGGCCATTTTGCCAGCTTGTTGACAAATATGCAGGGGACAAAGCCTGTTGTGACAATTTTACCGGGGGAATTACAGCATGATGGAAGCTGGATTTATAATCCGGTGAAAACCACTGAATTGATAGATGAACTTTTTCCTCAGGAAGAATCCGGAGGAGAAGATTAACCAATACAAGGAGGAATTGATTTGTACAAAACTTCATTAGAATTAGCCAATGCTATCGCAAAGGCCGCCGATGACAAGAAAGCCCGTGATGTGGTACTGATGAACATGACTGGACTTAGCCCAGCCACTGATTATTTTGTAGTTTGTTCAGCTAATAGTACCACCCAGGTAAAGGCTATTTCTGATAATATTGAAGAACAGCTTCACGAGGCAGGTCATGATATGCTGCATCGTGAAGGCTATAGGGAGGCTGAGTGGGTGCTTTTGGATTATGGTGACTGTGTGGCCCACATATTCCTTCAGGAAAGCCGTGAGTATTATTCTCTGGAAAGCCTTTGGGGCGATGCAGAGCTGACAGTATATGAGGAATAGTATGGAAAGGGAAAAACCACGTAAGAAATACGGACCTAGTACCGTAGTGACCCTTAAGGCAATCCGTGAGTCAGAAATGGGCGTGTTTCTGGATGCGGAGACCGGCAATACCAATGATGATATTTTGCTTCATAAGACTCAGCAAACATCAGAGGTAAAGGTAGGGGATGAAGTAAAGGTATTTTTGTATCTTGACCCTAAGCGCCGTCTTACTGCCAGTATGCGGGTTCCAAAAATGCGGGAGGGACAGATTGCCAGACTGAAGGTAATTAATGTGTCCAGGGATGGTGCCTTCCTTGATGTGGGAGCCGAGCGTGGTATATTTATGCCTTTTGCTGGTATGCGCGGCAACCTTCAGGTTGGTGAAGTGGTATGGGCAAAGCTGTATACTGATAAATCAGGACGTTTGGCTGTGACCATGAAGGTAGAAGACGAAATACGTCGGGCTTCTGTAAAGGCAGATAAAAGTGTGCATAAGGGGCAGGAAATATCCGGCTCCATATATAATATTACCGATAGTGGCATATTTATGCTGACCAAGGAGCGTTATATTGCGTTTATTCCTCATCAGGAGGCCCCTTATCGTCCGCGGGTCGGTGAGGAAATTACGGCCAGAGTTATCTATATCCGTCAGGATGGCAGATTAAATGCTTCTCTCAGGGAGGCAAAGGAAAAGGCAATGAATTCAGATTCTGATAAGCTGCTGATGTTTCTCCAGAATCATGAGGGAAAAATGCCATATTCTGATGAGAGTTCGCCGGAGCTTATTAAGGGAAAATTTAATATAAGCAAGGCTGCATTTAAGAGAGCACTGGGTAGATTGATGAAGGATGGGCTGGTAGAAGAACGGGACGGCTGGACTTTTTTGAAATAAAAAAGTTTTTCTGTATCTTTAGCAGGAATTAGTTTATGAATAACGAATATTACAGTATATAGTAATTTTGTGTATTGCAGTAACTATTATTTAGGTTTGTATAGTGAATGTTTCCCGCGTGTTTTGTGGGAAAATAGATATTATGGGGGCGATTGAATGGCAACAGAAGAGAAGAAGGGTATTCTTTTAGAGACCGGTACTAATGAGTTTGAGATTGTTGAGTTTAATATTGGTGACGTTAACTATGGTATTAACGTAGCAAAGGTTCGCGAGGTTATTACCCGCACTCCGGTTACTGAGATGCCACAGGCCCATCCTTATGTAGATGGACTGTTTACCTTGCGTGGCAAGGCTATTCCTTTGGTTAATCTGCCAAGATGTCTTAATGTCCAGACTCCTGATGAGCCAAAGAATATAATTGTTACCGAAATTAACAATTATAATATCGGCTTCCTGGTAGACAGTGTATCCCGTATTCACCGTATTTCCTGGAAGAACATGGAGCCATCTCCTGAGGTTGGCGATCAGTCCCGTGTAGTTGGTATCATTAAGATGGAAGGCAAGATTATTCTCCTGTTGGATTTCGAGACAATTATTGCCGAGATTAATCCTGAAATTAATCAGAAGCTCACCACCTTTGAAGATGCCACAGTGGATGTTAAGGCAAAGAGAAACAATGTACATGTTGTATGTGCAGAGGATTCTCCATTGCTTCGTGAATTGCTGGTATCCACTCTCCATGAGTCCGGCTATAGGTATGTTCGTGACTTTAATAATGGTGCCGACGCCTGGAAGTATCTGTCTGATGGTATTGACAAGGATGCTCCTATTGAGGATCAGGTTCGTGTTATTATTTCCGATATTGAGATGCCACAGATGGATGGTCATCGCCTCCTGAAGCTGGTTCGTGAGGATCAGAGGTATGCCAATATTCCGTTTATCCTGTTCTCCTCTCTTATTAGTGAGGAAATGCGCCGCAAGGGTGAACAGCTTGGTGCAAATGGACAGATTAGTAAACCGGAGATTAATCAGCTGATTGGTCTTATTGATGAGCTTGTGTTCAACTACAAGAGACCGGAAGAATAACATTGAAGCAAAGACTCCCGCCTTTTGGCGGGAGTTATTTTTTTTACATTGACAAATTAAACAGAAGATTTTAAACTAAAAGTGTCGTTAAACTGATGAAATCGTAGGGGAGCGCCTTCGATTTTTTTGACAGACAGATGTATAGCGAGGGAGCCCGTGTTTCGGGTTGAGAGGAAGCCAGTGAGCTTCGACCGCCTGCCTCGGCAGATTTTGTGCTGTATAGCTGTCTATTTATGTTTATAAATAAGCACTTCACTGATTGCAGCTGAAATCCCGGGGAATTTAGCTAAAGGAGTGAAGTTTTTTTATGTCAAATCACCAGAAAATTTTAAGGATGGTCTTTATGGCCATGATGATTGGTTTAGGAGTCGTTATTTCTCCTATATTGCGGGTTGAAGGCATGTGTCCTATGGCTCATCTCATTAATATTGTGTGTGCCGTTATGCTGGGACCGGTAGAGGCCTTTACCTGTGCCTTTATTATAGGTATTATTAGGATGGTTGTGATGGGGATACCACCGTTGGCCTTAACTGGTGCCATTTTTGGGGCAACCTTATCCGGACTGTTATACAGAATGACCAAGGGGAAGCTTATAGGTGCTGTTCTGGGTGAAGTTATTGGAACCGGAATTATAGGCGCCATTGTATCCTATCCTGTAATGGCATTTTTAGTAGGCCGTACAGGACTAACCTGGATGTTCTATGTTCCATCATTCATTATGGGCACTCTTATAGGAGGCTCGATTGCCTTTATTTTCCTTACTGCCCTGAAGAAGAATAATACATTGACTGAAATTCAAAAGAAGCTGGGAGCGAGAACCTATGATAAATCACAAGATTTCCCAAGAGATACTGGAAGTGAGCCACTTTATCAGGAAAACCAGTCCTCTGATTCATTGTATCACCAATCCAATATCCATTAATGATTGCGCAAATATGATATTGGCTCTTGGAGGCCGGCCAATGATGGCTGAGCATCCGGAGGAAGTGGATGAAATCACCTCTGTGGCCAATGCCCTATGCTTAAATTTGGGCTCAATAACACGGGACAGATTGCTGGCCATGGGGATATCAGCAGCTTCCGCCAGGGCTCATGGCGTTCCGATAATAATTGATTTGGTTGGTGCTGCCTGTAGTACATTACGGAAAAATTTTCTGCAGGATTTTATCAATAAATATAAACCGGCTGTATTAAAGGGCAATATTACGGAGATTCTTTCCACCTGTGGTATAGATTGCCATAGCTCCGGGGTGGAAGCCAACAAGGAGCAGCTTATAGATGAACAGAATATAGACGAGTATGCAAAATTTTTAGGTCAGTGGGCCAATGAGCATTCCGCAGTACTTCTGGTCAGTGGCCCTATAGATTTTATTACAGATGGGGAGAATTCCTATATGGTGTACAATGGTGTTCCTATGCTGGGAAATATTACTGGAACAGGATGTATGCTAAATGCAATGGTAGCTGCCCTGCTTCCAAGTGGTAACCCCTTGATGGCCGCCTTGCTGGGAGCCATAACCTTGGGGATTGCCGGGGAAAAGGCAGAACAGGTAAGTGATGGCCCTGGCACCTTCCATATGAAGCTCTTTGATGAAGTGTATAACTTGAAAGACGCTGATATAATCACCAGGGGAAAAATCATAAAACTTTAAAAATTAGTTGAAATGGTACTCCAAAATATTGTATTATATTCGGGCATAAGCTATTTTATTCACAGAAATTTTGTGGATAACAGGTGAGGCATTTTCGTAGGCTTCTTATCAGGTCGACAAGAAAATGCTTGACTTCCTATGGAAACTTGAGTAAAATAGTTCAAGTGAGGCTTTGTAGAGCCGCTTCCATTAGCCCCGGAGGCCGACTACACTTCACAACCCAAATCAGAAAATAGAAAATAAAATTTATGGGAGGGATATATCGCATGAAGACAACGTTTATGGCAAATGCTCAGAACGTAGAGCGTAAATGGTATGTTGTAGACGCTGAAGGTCAGACTGTAGGTAGATTAGCTGCTGAAGTTGCAAAAGTTCTTCGCGGTAAACATAAACCAACCTTCACCCCACACGTTGATTGTGGTGATTTCGTTATCGTTATCAATGCAGAGAAGGTTGTATTCACTGGTAAGAAATTAACTGATAAGATTTATTTCCGTCATTCCGGTTACACTGGTGGAACTACTTTCACCCCAGCTGGTCAGATGATGGAGAAGTTCCCAACTCGCGTTGTTGAGAAGGCTATCCGTGGTATGCTTCCACACAACCGTCTTGGTGAGCAGATGTATAGAAAGCTGAATGTATATGCTGGTTCCGAGCATCCTCATGCTGCGCAGCAGCCAGAAGAGCTCAAGCTGAACATTCGCTAATACTTGGAAGGAGGAACATTTAAAATGGCATTAGCTAGCTACTACGGCACAGGCCGCAGAAAGTCTTCCATTGCAAGAGTTCGTCTTGTTCCAGGTGAAGGCAAGGTGACCATCAATGGTCGCGCAATGGATGAGTATTTTGGTCTCAAGACTCTTGAGCTGATCGTAAGACAGCCTTTGGAGCTGACTGAGACTGTTGATAAGTATGATGTAATCGCTGATGTAAAGGGCGGCGGTGCTTCCGGTCAGGCAGGCGCTATCCGTCACGGCATTACCCGTGCACTCATGGTTCTCGATGGCGATCTCCGTCCAGCATTGAAGAAGGCTGGTTTCGTAACTCGTGACCCTAGAGAGAAAGAGCGTCGTAAGTACGGTCTCAAGAAGGCCCGTAAGGCGTCCCAGTTCTCCAAGAGATAATTTCATGTTATCGAACATTACCCTGCAGAGGAATCTGCAGGGTTTTTCTTTTTGAAAGCCATTTTCATTAATTCGTTTGACAACTTTATTTCTCAATGATATAATAACTCACGGTTATTATGCTTTTAAAAAATTAATATCTTGAATCAGGTGTCGCAAGACTTAATAGGGAATTCGGTACAAGCCGAAGCGGTCCCGCCACTGTAACAGAGAGTGATGTTGTAAGGATAGGATTAGGGCTATCCAGTCACTGAAGAAGGACAAGCTTCTTTGGGAAGGCACAACATTCATGATGACCTGGAGCCAGGAGAACTGCCTGATTATCATTCACCATTATTACCTGCGAGCGACGGGGAGGTTGGATTTCTCAGCGTTTTTCTTTTATTTTGCTGGTAGAATATCTATGCCTGTCTGCTTATGTAGACGGGCTTTTTTATGCTTAATTTTTAGGAGTTGATTGAATTTGAAAAGGATTTTGGGACGTTTGATGCAGATGGTGGGCACGCTGATAGGTGTTAGCTTTCTAACCTTTTGCCTGACCTGGCTGGCCCCTGGAGACCCGGTTTCAATGCTGCTGGAGACGGCAGATACTGTGGTATCTGCTGAGCTGGTGGAACAGACCCGCCATGATTTAGGCTTGGACCAGCCTTTTTTAGTGCAGTATGTACATTGGGCCGGAGGTGTGCTCCATGGAGATATGGGCATGTCGTATTCGGCGAAAAAGCCAGTGGTGGATAAGCTGCTGGAGGGATTTGCCGGGACCCTGCTATTGGCTATAGTCACGATTATATTTGTGCTTGTTATATCCTTGCCACTTGGAATATGGTCGGCAGTAAAGCGCAATAAGCT
>DFHJ01000018.1 GCA_002372665.1 Anaerovibrio lipolyticus | reverse complement strand
TTCCTTAATCTTTTTCTTTACATGAGTGCGGATGGAAAGCTCCCTCAGCTGCTTTTCATCAACCTCAGAAGGTGCCTGGGACATAACATCAGATGCGCTCTGGGTCTTAGGGAAGGCAATAACGTCACGGATGGATTTTCTCTTAGCCATGAGCATAACCAGACGATCAAGACCAAACGCCAGACCGCCATGAGGTGGAGCACCATACTTGAAGGCATCCAGCATGAAGCCAAATTTCTCATGAGCAGCCTCCGGAGTAAGGCCGATTGCCTCAAATACCTTCTCCTGCAGGTCGCCCTGATAAATACGCAGGGAACCGCCACCGATTTCCACGCCGTTAAGCACCATATCATAAGCAATAGCCTTAACCTTGCCCGGGTCGGTAGTAAGATACTGAACATCCTCATTACGAGGTGCAGTGAATGGATGATGCATTGCCTTCCAACGCTTATCCTCTTCGCTGTATTCAAACATAGGGAAATCAACTACCCACAGGAAGCTCAGCTTATCTGGGTCAATGAGGCCACGACGACGGGCCATCTCAAGACGGAGCTCGCCCAAAGCCTGGGCAACTACCAGTGGCTTATCAGCAATAACTAACAGCAAATCGCCAGTCTTGGCGCCAGTAGCCTTCTTAATTTCCTCAAAGGTTTCATCAGAATAGAACTTCTTGAATGGAGACTTAACGCCCTCTTCAGTATACTGAATCCAAGCCAATCCCTTTGCGCCATAGCCCTGAACATACTGTACAAGGCCATCCAGCTCACGACGAGGAATGTTGGCATAATCCTCTACATTAATAACCTTAACCTGGCCACCGTTCTCCAAAACAGAAGCAAATACCTTAAAGTCGGAGCCCTTAACGTACTCGGAAATATCCATCAGCTCCATGCCAAAACGAAGATCCGGCTTATCAGAACCATAACGCTCCATTGCCTCATCCCAAGTCATGCGCAGGAAAGGAGTAGGAATTTTTTTATCAAGTGCCTTATCGAAGATCTCACCCATCATACCTTCCATCATAGTGAGGATTGTCTCCTGATCGATAAAGGACATCTCAATATCCAGCTGAGTGAACTCTGGCTGGCGGTCAGCACGAAGGTCCTCATCACGGAAGCAGCGAACAATCTGGAAATACTTCTCAAATCCGGAAAGCATGAGAATCTGCTTGTAAATCTGTGGGGACTGTGGCAAAGCGTAGAACTCACCCGGGTTCAAACGGCTTGGTACCAGAAAGTCACGGGCACCCTCCGGGGTGGACTTACAAAGCATTGGAGTCTCAATCTCCAGGAAGCCATTGCGGTCAAAGTAATCGCGCATAATCTTGGTTACGCGATGACGGAGCATAAGGCACTTCTGCATCTCCGGACGACGAAGGTCGAGATAACGATACTTCAGACGAAGCATCTCATCTACATCGATACCATCCTGAATATAGAATGGAGGAGTCTTGGCCTTGTTGAGGATACGAAGCTCCTTAACTACAACCTCAATCTCACCAGTTGCCATGTTAGGATTAATGGTTTCCTCGCTGCGAGCACGAACATCACCCTTTACAGCCAAAACGAACTCACTACGGATGGTCTCAGCCTTGTGGAAAGCCTCCTCACCAATAGCAGCCTCATCAAATACAATCTGTACCAGGCCAGAGCGATCACGGAAGTCTATAAAAATAAGACCGCCATGGTCACGACGACGGGAAGCCCATCCACAAAGAACGACCTCACTGCCAACATTATCCTTACGCAGCTCACCGCAATGATGAGAACGCTTCAAACCTTCTAAAGTATCCATTTAATTCTTCACCTCATACAAATATTTTTGGGTATATTTATTTTAATTTATTAATAAGCTCATTTACAGGCACCTTTTCCTGCTCGCTGCCAGCCATGTCACGGAGCATTACCACACCCTCTGAAAGCTCATCGTCACCCATGATGGCAGCGAATTTTGCTCCCAGCTTATTGGCCTGCTTCATCTGTGCCTTCATGCTGCGGCCAGCATAGTCAACCGCTGCACTAAAGCCCGCATCACGGAGATCCATAACCAGCTTAAAGGCCTCCTCCTGTGCAGCTTCACCCAAAGCTACCACATACACATCTACGCTGCGGTTATTATCTGGCAACAGGCCCTGCTTTTCAAGGGCCAGAAGGACTCTTTCCAGACCAGTGGCGAATCCCACAGCAGGAGTAGGGTTGCCTCCCATTTCCTCAATAAGGCCATCATAACGGCCACCGCCTGCCACAGCACTCTGTGCCCCCAACGGTGGGTACTTAACCTCAAAGGCAGTCTTGGTGTAATAATCCAAGCCACGAACCAAGCGTGGATCCAATTCAAACTTAACCCCCGCCTTAGTGAGATGCTTCTGCAGCTTTTGGAAGTGGTCGGAGCACTCGTCACAGAGGCAATCTGTAATCTTTGGTGCATCCTTCATATAAGGCTTTTCCGCATCCCTTTTGCAATCCAGGATACGCATTGGTGCCCTGTCAAAACGGCTACGGCAATCCTCACAAAGGTCATCCAGCTTGTCACGGAAGAAGTCCTGCAGCATGGTGCGGTACTTGGCACGACAGGTTGGACAGCCCACGGAATTAATATAAAGCTCCAGGTCATTAAGGCCAAGGCCCTGAAGCAGCTTCATGGCCAAAAGGATAATCTCAGCATCCACAGCTGGATTGGATTCCCCAATGGCCTCCACACCAAACTGGTGGAATTCGCGCATACGGCCGGCCTGAGGACGGTCATAGCGGAACATGGAGCCAATATAAAACAGCTTGGTCAGGGCATTGTCAGCGTAGAGCTTATTCTGGAGATAAGCACGGACAGCAGATGCTGTATTTTCCGGTCTAAGGGTGATGCTTCTATCACCTCTATCAGTGAAGGTGTACATTTCCTTGTCCACCACATCGGTGCCCTCACCGATACCACGCTGAAAGAGCTCTGTGTGCTCAAACATCGGGGTCCTTATCTCCTGATAACCAAACCGTCTGCAAAGAGAGCGGATGTTATCCTCCACATAGAGCCAGTCACCTACTGTATCAGGCAGTATATCCTTGGTGCCCCTTGGAGCATTTGTCAACATATTATAAAAACCTCCTCTGCTTCATAAAAAAGCAAGGTATTGCAATCTATTTATTATTGGGTATCGCCGTAAGCCTCAGCTATCAGCTTTGCCCTTTTATCAATGTAAATATCAATATCCCTAAGATAGGTAATCAAATCCTTGGCATTAAATGAAGATTTCAGCCGCTTTTCACGGAAATTTACAACCTTGCTGGTAGCCGCCCCGCCAATACCAAGTATTGTCTGATGCTCCTCCATTATCTGGATATTGTAAATGCTTTCTGCACCCTTTCGGCAACATCCCACATTTTCCAGCTGACCGCTCATATACCCCTGACGATAGAGATAATAAGGCTTCATGCCGGCTTTATCAATATAGCCCATGGCTGTATGGAACATCTCCCGACAGGTCTTGTCATCCGGCAGCTCATATTCCTCAAGGTTCATTTTTAAAACTGAACCCCGCTTCAGTGCCAGAGAATGAAGGGTGATGTCATCCGGGCCAAGGGCCACTATTTTCTTCATTGTATCCTCAATATCAGCCACCCCTTCACCTGGAAGGCCAATAATAAGGTCCATATTTATTTCCGGAATACCAGCTGACCTTAAATCATTAAACATGGTCACAATAGCCTCCGGAGTATGATTGCGCCCTATACGCTTTAGTGTACGTGGCTGCATAGTTTGCGGATTCACACTGACTCTGGTGACATTCATATCCACCATGGTCTGAATCTTATCCGGGGACATACTGTCCGGACGGCCAGCTTCTACAGTGAACTCAATAGTATGCCCACAATAAAAAGCCTCCCTCACTGCGCTAAGCATTTCCCGAAAATATTTATCCGGCAGGCTGGTGGGAGTACCTCCGCCTACATAAATGGACTGAACCTTAAAGCCATAATCAGCCACAGCCTGCTTTACTGCCGCCAAGTCCTTATGAAATACCTCCATAAACTCATTTAGGCCATCCTCCTTTGGAAGAATGTTAGCCGGGAAGGAACAATAAAGGCAACGGCTCAGACAGAAGGGGATACCCACATAAATACTGATGGTCTTTTCATCGGATTTCTCCAAAAAAGGCAGCTGACGAATAGCCATATCCACAATGGTGGTTGCCTTTTCCTCACTGGCCTCATAATCGTGAAGCAAACGCTCCACCACCTCATCCCTGGACAGGCCCCCCTCCAAAAGGCGATGAACTATCTTGGTGGGACGAACTCCGTGAAGAATGCCCCAAGGGGCAGCCTCAAAGCCAAATTCCTTCCTAAAGAGCTGATAGAGATTTAGCTTTATCAGTCGATGCTTTCCGGCAGCAAACCTTTCATCACTACGGCCTGCAGTGGTCTGGGTCAAATGAACCCTTTCCCCCGCCGTACCATTCATGGTAATAATAGTTTCCACGATGGGCACATCAGCTGGCTTAAGGTTATTTTCTATATTCAGTGTCTCCCAGGAGTAGTCTTCCTCACAGCCTGTCTCAATCTTAAAAAGATTCAGGACTTCACGGACTACCTTGACCACCACCTGATCCTCACTATTTAAGGTAAACTCTTTAATTTTCAAGCTTCTTGGCACACTCCTGACAGTATCCATAGAATAGTACCTGATGATCGATAATGTTGAAGTTGCAGGTTTCAGCAATCTTCTGCTCCAACCCCTCCAGCATATCCTCAGAGAATTCTATAACCTTATCACAGCCCTTGCAAATAAGGTGATGATGCTGATGGCCATTTTCGTCAAATTTCTTTAATTCATAACGGGCCCGCTTCTCACCAAATTCCATTTTTTGGAGAATATTCATCTCAGGACTGCACATTAATTCGAGAGTACGATAAACTGTGGCCAGTCCGATGTCATATCCCTTATCCCGGAGAGTACGGTGTACTTCCTCAGCACTAAGGTGTTCTCCTGTACTATTTAAGAAAACCTCCAACACGTCCTGTCTCTGATGAGTCAGCTTGTACCGGCTGTTCTGGAGTCTTTTTTTCAGTTCTTCAATGCTAAATCCATCACGCATTTCTATATCCCCCGCATGCCAAAATTTTGTAATTAACATTACTCTCCTAATTTACACTCCAATTAGTACATTATAACGCAATTGTCTATTTTTTACCATATTAAATTTAATACAAAATAGACAATTGCGTTTCGACGAGCCCAAAAGCTTACTCGTCATAACGCAAATGTGTGTTTTACCACATCAAATTTGAAATATATTTTTCTGCTTTTTAAAATAAAATCCCCTGCAAATCTATTACGAGTCACAGGGGCACATCACCATCAAGGCATGGCAGCAGCTTTCTCTTTAAATTCTTCTACGGAAATACCGGCTTCTTCAGCCGCTTCTTCTGCAGTTATTTTAGATTTTCTGAATAACGATAAAGCAGCTTCCAGTTCTCCCTCTTTTCTCCCCTCAATCATCCCAGCATTCCTGCCCTGTTCTTCTACTTCCATCAATGTCTGATTATAAGTCACATACAACGCCTTCTTTCCATCATCTCCACGCTGCAATTCTACTTCATCCTGTAGGCTACGTGTAAAATCGTCATTTGATTACAAAGCTACAGGGTATATTGCATATAAATGATCAATTTTTAAAAAAACGGATTTGTTTCCCGCTCTATTCTCATGGTTGATGCCGGGCCGTGGCCGGGGAAGACCTTGGTGGCATCGGATACCTTGGCCAGTCTATTGCGGATGGAATCCAGAATATCCTCGGTACTGCTGCCAGGGAAATCCGTGCGACCGACGGAGCCGGCAAAGAGGGTATCCCCACTAAATAAGGCACCGCCCCCATAGAAGCACACACCGCCCGGGGTATGTCCCGGGGTATGGATAACCTTAAGACTGCAACCACCAAAGGAAATATTGTCACCATCCTTCAGCAGCACATCCGCCTTTTCCATTTCTCCCGGTGCACCTACAAATGCCGACAAATTCTTCTTGGCATCTGTCAGCATTTCCCCATCCTCCTCATGGATTGCCACAGGCACATTTAAAGCTTTCTTTACCTTATCCAGGCCCCCGATATGATCAAAGTGACCATGAGTCAGGGCAATTAGTTTCACCTCTACCCCCATTTCCTTAATGGCGGTCAATATCTTCTCCGGGTTTCCACCGGGATCAATTACCATTCCCTCATTTGAATCATTGTCTTTAAGGATATAGCAATTGGCGGCCACTGGGCCCACCTCAAAGCCCTTTACAGAAAAATCCATAGGCTGCGAACCTCCCATTAGTCATTGCGCTTATCCGGATTGCTGTTCATGGCACGACTTACGCTGTAAATATCCTTCAGACGGCGGATTTTCGCCATAATCTGCTCCACCTGAGAAGTGGCATGAACCTCAATACCCAGAATAATCATGGAAGTCTTGTTGTTGCGGTTAGTCTTGGCATTTACAGAGGAAACATTAATTTTCATTTCTGTAGGAACTGCCAAAATGCTTGCCAAAATACCAGGATTGTCATTGCAATGTATCTCGATTTCTACTGTGTAATCACGGTCAAGGCCCACATCCCAGTTTACGGCAATAACTCTGGTGGCCGCGTCACTGGTAACTGCCACATTAGGACAATCCGCGCGATGAACAGATACGCCACGCCCTTTGGTAATAAAACCAGTGATAGGGTCCCCTGGAATTGGGTTACAGCACTTGGCAAGACGCACCAGCATACCGCCCTCGCCCTCAACCAAAATACCATGGCTGGCCCTGGATTTTTTGGAGGAACCCTGCCCCTGGGGACGCTTCAGCTTCTCCAGCATTTCAGAAACATCCTGTGGAGTGTTCTCCTTTACCAGCTTTTTATGCAGCTCGATAAGCTTGGCAATAACACCGCTTACAGTAACGCCACCATAGCCAATGGCTGCCAGCAGGTCCTCGGAATTGTTTATATTAAATCTGAGACATACCTCATTAAGCCACTCATCCCGCAGAAGGTCCTTAGGATCATAGCCCAGCTTCTTGCCTTCCTTCTCCAGAAGCTCCTGCCCCTTGGCCACATTCTCCTCGCGGCGCACCTTCTTGAACCAGCCGCGAATCTTGCTTCTGGTATCTGATGCCGCTACAATGTTAAGCCAGTCACGGCTTGGCCCCTGATTGGCCTTGTTGGTAATAATAGAAACGATATCACCGTTTTTCAGCTTGTACTCCAAGGGCACAATCTTGCCGTTTACCTTGGCGCCAACACAGTGGTGACCGATTTCCGTATGTATTCTGTAGGCAAAATCAATTGGCACAGACCCCTTTGGCAGATCAATAACATCCCCCCGGGGAGTAAATACAAACACCTCATCAGAGAAAATATCCATCTTAAGGGCCTGAATGTATTCACTTGGGTCGTTAAGCTCCTGCTGGAGATTTACCATCTGACGCAGCCAGGACAGCTTCTTGTCATAATCATTGGCCGCAGTGGCTCCCTTGCCATTTTCCTTGTACTTCCAATGTGCTGCAACACCGTACTCGGAAATTTTGTGCATAGCAAAGGTACGAATCTGAATTTCCAACGGAAAGCCGCGGGTCATAACAGTAGTATGCAATGACTGATAGCCATTGGATTTCGGCATAGCAATATAATCCTTGAAGCGCCCCGGAATTGGCTTCCACATGGCGTGGATAACACCAAGAACCGCATAGCAGTCCTTAACACTCTGTACCAACACCCGGATAGCTGACAAGTCATAAATTTCACTTATATCCTTATTATCCCGCTTCATCTTGCGGTAAATGCTGTAAAAATGCTTGGCTCGACCGCTGATTTCCGCCTTTATGCCGCTTCTTATGAGCTTGGTATGAATCTGTAAAATAGAATCCTCAATAAAGCGCTGACGCTCCTGGCGCTTTTGCTTAACCTTTTCCACGAGATCATAATAATGCTCAGGCTCCAGATAACGAAGGCACAGATCCTCCAGCTCCCATTTAATGTTAGAAATACCCAGACGGTTGGCCAAAGGTGCATAAACCTCAATGGTTTCCCGGGCAATACGCTGCTGTTTTTCCTCCTTCACGAATTTCAGGGTACGCATATTATGAAGTCGGTCCGCCAGCTTTATGATAATCACGCGAATATCCTTGGCCATGGCCAGGAACAGCTTGCGGTAGTTCTCTGACTGCTGCTCCACCTTGGACTGGAATTTAATCTTGCCCAATTTGGTAACGCCATCAATCAGCATGGCCACCTCAGCCCCAAACATTTCCTCCATCTGCTTAATGTCGTAGATGGTATCCTCCACCACATCATGCAGCAGAGCTGCTGTAATGGTTACGGCATCAATCTGAAGCTCTGTGAGTATTTTGGCCACACATAGAGGATGTATAATATATTCTTCACCAGAAGCCCGTTTCTGCCCCTCATGGGCCGAATGAGCCAGGTCATAAGCCCTGCGGACGAGATCCACATCCGCATTGGGCTGATATTTCAACAACGCATTAATAATATCCTCAATTGTAACATCCGCCGTTGCTCCGGCAGGAACTGGGGTATAAATATCCACATTTACAGAAGTTGAATTGGCATCCATTGTTATCACCGCGATTCAATACACAATTATTAGTCAAACTTTCATTAATTATAGCATATTTTCATAATTCTCTATACATAAAAATAGCTATAATCCTCTATTTTCCTCTTTTTTCGCAAATAAAAGGGAATAGCCCTTAGCTATCCCCCGCTTTAATCATAAGAATTTAAAACTATCCATTAAGACGGCAAAAGGTCTCAGAATCCTGTAAATTCATTTTGCCAGTACCTTCTACCAAATGACACACCCCAGCATCATCCACACGTATCAATCCCAGCTCCTGAAATATTTTTAATCCATATTCAGCAGCTTTGGCCTCTGATTGTCTGCCATCCATGCGCATTCTCATAGCCAGCCAGGCAGAATCCTTTAACACTGGCTTTTCTTCATCATGACACTGTTTAAGAAACAGATACAGCTCCTTTAAAAACTCCCGGTCCACACTGATAGGCCTTTCATCATCCAAAGGGGTGTCCAGACTTCTTATTATGCACTGAAGGTTGCGATTGCCTTCCCATTCGTTTATTCCCAGCTCATAAACAAGATCCTGGGGCTGAGAATTCATTTTATCCAAATCCTCATTCATATTGAAGGCAACAGCCTTTACATAGCGAGTACCGTCTGTGATGCTAAAACGCATGTGGCGATTGTCTATCCCCATATAAGAGGCATACGCAGTCCTGACACCCTTACAGCCAAATAGCGGGCTGTCGTTTTTCATGCCGCAGGGCTCCAGCAATGCCAGTTCATCCACCATTTCCATTGTAACATCCAATGGTGAAATCTCCTGATCCAATTCATAAAAGGGAATATATTGCTCTGCTGTCATCTGGCGCTTGGCCTCAATCTCCATGAGCCGTCTGAACTCAGGAATGTTTTCTTCTTTGATGGTGAGACCTGCCGCTCCTTCATGTCCACCGAACTGCACCAGCACGTCCTTGCAGTTTTCCAATGCCTCATAGAGATTAAAGCCCTCTATACTGCGGGCGGACCCCTTCCCGATGCCATCCTTCAAGCTGATAACAATGGTAGGCTTATAATACTTGGAATCCAGCCCTGCTGCTGTTAGTCCAATAACACCATGGTGCCAGTTCTCTCCAGCTACTACCAGCACCCTTGTATTGTCCACGTCCACGCCCTTAAGCTGTTCCTCAGCCTCCAGCTGCATATCATCCTTCAGCTTTTTCCGCTCTTCATTAATCCCATTAAGCTCCAAAGCTATAGCATCTGCTTTGGTACTGTCCACAGCCGTCAGAAGGTCAACTCCCAAGGTTGCACTGCTAAGTCTCCCTGCCGCATTAATGCGTGGCGCCAGCATAAAACCCACAACCATACTGGTAACTGGCTTACCAAGACAGCCAGCTGCCTCCAGCAAAGCTTTTACGCCCACCATATCGGAGTTTTCTATAGCCTTTAATCCCAAACTTACAATCCGTCTGTTTTCGTTGGTAAGAGGCACCGCATCGGCCACCGTCCCCAGGGCCACCAGCTCAAGTCCACGGTCATTGAGAGGCTCTCCCTTTATTTTTTTCCAAAGGGCCTGACACAGCTTAAAGGCAATACCAACACCTGCCAGCTCCGGGCATGGATACCTGGAATCCTTTCTGTGGGCATCCACCACTGCCACTGCCTGGGGAAGCTCATCTCCCGGGAGATGGTGATCAGTGACAATAACATCCATACGCCCGGCCACAGCCTTTATTTCCTCCACGGATTTAACACCGCAATCCACAGTAATAAGAAGCTCTATACCCCTATCAACCAATTTTTCCATAGCTTCAGCATGAAGACCATAGCCCTCTGTAAGCCTGTCAGGAATATAGTAGTCAACCTTCACTCCCAGCTCCTTGAAGGTAATCATCAATAGGGAGGTGGCGGTAATTCCATCACAATCATAATCGCCATATATGGCAATACTTTCTTTTTTTTCAATAGCATCAGCTATACGTTTTATTGCCTTATCCATATCCGGAAGCAAATAGGGATCACAATATTCAAACCGTTCAGGATGAAGGAATATTTCTCCTTTTTCCTTAGTATCAATTCCCCGATTTATCAAAGCTCCTGCCAGCAGCTGGGATATGCCCAGCTCCGCCGCCAGTTCTGCGGTTTTTTCCCCGGAATAGGGCTTAATTCTCCATTTTTTTAGCATCAAAACCAACTCCTATAACTATTACCTTAAAAATTTCGAGAAAACTTTTCAAAATCCTCTTTTGTGCACCAAACAACCAGGAGTCAGTTTTCAATAAAATCATCACTAAAAAGGAGCTCCGTAAGTTTGGGAGCTCCAATTTTTCATCGATTTTCCTCTAGTCTCATAAGTACGAAGCACAGGTCTGAAACCCTGTTAATATATAATCTGTCACTGTCGTGGACTAGCTCCTGTTCCGCCAGGTCCAAAATGGCCCTTTCAGCTCTCCTTATAAAGGTTCTGGCCAAATCCAAGCAGGAGCCTCCCTGGGATTCTCCCGGAATCAGGAACTGATGCAGAGCCGGCAGCTTTGCTTCAATGCCATCAATTATTGACTCAAGTTCACTTACATGTTCATTGGTAATCAGTGGCTCCTGATCCAGGGAGGCCAAATCCGCCATGAGCAAGCCGTTGTTTTTTTGAAGCTTCAGGATAATTTCCTTCACCTCATCATTTTTACAAAAGGCTCTTGCCATACCAAGGGCTGAACTTACCTCATCAATAGTACCGTAGGCTTTCACCCGCAGGGAATTCTTCGCAACGCGCTGACCTGTATAAAGGCCCGTTGTTCCCTTATCGCCAGTTTTGGTATAAACACTCATAACTTCATAGCCTCCTCTTTCACATCTCTTATGCCTGTCCCATACTTATCAGTCAAAAATCTCAGTAGCACTAAAGTATAAGGAAATCTCTCTTGCTGCACTCTCCGGTGAGTCGGAAGCATGGACTGCATTGCGGCTGCCACTGGAAGCATAGAGCTTGCGGATAGTTCCCTCATCAGCATCTGCCGGATTAGTTTTACCATTAATCTTGCGTACATTGGCAATAGCATCCTCACCAGCCAATACCATGGCAATAATCGGACCGGAGGTCATAAAGCCTACCAGATCATCATAATAAGGACGACCAATATGCTCCACATAGTGCTGGGATGCCAGCTTTTCATTCATCTGAAGCATCTTAACAGCCAAAACCTCCAGGCCCTTTTCCTCGTAAATCTTGAAAATATCACCAATGTGATGTGCCTTCATGGCATCTGGCTTAATGAGTACCAATGTCTTTTCCATCTTGAAACTATTCTCCTTTTAAATACCTCAATTTTTGATTTGCTTTTACAAATCCTTTAAATCCTTGCTATACATCTTGGCAAGATCACTGTGGGCATCAGCAGATTCCTGAAGGGCACGAATTTCCTCTTCAGTAAGAGGACGTATCAACTTTGCAGGATTGCCATATACCATAGAATTTGGTGGGATTTTCTTATTCTGTGGAATAAATGAGTTTGCACCAATAATGCAGTTTTCGCCAATCTCAGTGTACCCCATAATCACTGTTCCCATACCAATAAGACAATTATCATTTATCTTGCTGCAATGTACCACCACATTATGGCCAATGGTAACGTTGTTGCCGATAATTGTCGGAGTATCCCACATGGTATGAATGGTACAGTTGTCCTGAATGTTAGAGTTGTTGCCAATAACCACCTTGTTAATATCCCCACGGACAACGGAACTGAACCAGACACTGCTGTTATCGCCGATTTTAACATCACCGGCCACCACAGCATTTGGTGCGACGTAAACATTCTTACCTAGCTCAGGCTTTTTTTCAGCCAATGCAAAAACATTTCCCATAAAAAAACCTCCCTCAAGATGTATCCTTAATTAATTATAACAAAGTTGTCATACAAATTCTAGTCTTTCAGCCATTGTGCACAAGCCCTGACCCGTTTTTGCCATAGCCAATCCCCCAGTGCCTTTCCCCGAACTCCCTCAGGAGCCATATTCCCATCAGTGGATAACAGCACGTCCCTTAGCTCTGTATAACGCTCCAGATATTTTGGAAGCTGCCCATGGTCAGCCCTTATAATATGGCAAAAATCCTCAGGTGGAAGATAACTGGACATTTTGTGCAAATGAAGAATCAGCTCTGTTATTTTCCCCGGCTTTTGCATCAACGGGGCCCGCATGTGCTCCTCAATAACCAAACTACCTGCCCGTATCCACTGTTTTGGAAACTTAGCTCGTTTATTCCAGCTCTTTAGGACATCCAGCCCCTTTTTTTCATGGTCATAATGATGGGGCAGCATTTCTCTTGGAGTAACACCTTTTCCAATATCGTGGACAAGGCCTGCAAAAACAGCTACCACATTGTCAGTGGAGACTGCCACCTTATCTGCCACCAGCATGGTATGATTGTAGGCATCTCCCTCCGGGTGAAAATCCACAGGCTGAGTCTTGCCAATGAGAGCATAAATCTCAGGAAACAGTGTCTCCAAAAGCTCTGACTTGCCAAGGACTTGAAAGAACACTGATGGCTTGCTGGTTTCCAATGCCTTCTTCAACTCGCCAAAAATTCTTTCCGGAGGCTCCCCCTTTAATTCCTCCCGGCACCCCTTCATGGCATCTATAAGCTCATCTGAAACCTCAAAGCCCAACTGACTTGCCTGCCGTGCAACTCTTAAAGCCCGCACCGGATCCTCGGAAAAATGCTTTGATATGGGGCGCAGTATCTTATCCCCAATATCCCGCCTGCCACCGTATAAATCAATAATCTTTCCAGTAAGCACCTCCATGGCTATACTGTTCACTGTGGTATCACGCCTGTAAAGGTCCTCCTCAATGGTAATATCCTCATGGGCCACTATTTCAAAGCCTGTATATCCTGTGCCAACCTTTCGTTCCTTTCTGGCAAAGGCCACCTCACAGCTTATCCCGTCTATTTTTACAAGAAAAACCGGAAACGCATTGCCTATGAGCTTGGCAGCAGGAAAGCATATTGCAAAAATCTCCTTGGATAAGCCCACCACCACATAATCCTTGTCATGGGGATCCTTGCCCATGAGTTTGTCACGGACCCAGCCCCCCACGATATAAAGAGTTCCTCCGGCCTCTCTTATCTGTATGGCAAATTCATTTTCTGTCATTTATTCACCGCCCTAGCCCTATTGTCTTTTAAAATTCGTTGTTTCAATTTAAATTCCTGCATAAATGCACCAAAAAACTGCCGTAACCATGTCACAGCAGTTTCCATATTGAAGTTCATTTTCTATTCAATAAGGCGGGCCCCTTCTTTATCAATGTCCAAAATCATGTAAGTGGACTCCACATTATTCTCCTTAAAGGCTCTCTGCATAGCTTCAGCTACACTTCTCTCATTACCGGAGGCAAGAGCCATAAGGCATGGACCAGCCCCGCTGAGGAACGCGCCCAAAGCACCTTCCTTCCTGGCGGCCTTAAACACATCATACATTCCCGGAATAAGCTCAGCCCGATAAGGCTGATGGAGAGCATCATCAAAGGCATTTCTCAGAAAATGTCTGCTCCCCTTTATAAAAGCCGCTATCATCATGGCCGTACTACCAATATTAACTATTGCATCAGCCCGGTCCACCTTCTCCGGCAACACTTCTCTGGCTGCCTTGGTAGGCAAAAAGAAATCCGGAACCACAACCACCATCTTAAACCGAATCTTTGGAATAAATCTAAAGGTTTCCGGCCAGCCATTTCTCACGGTGCTTATGGTCATACCGCCAAATATAGCCGGTGCCACATTATCGGGGTGTCCCTCAATATCCGTGGCTATCTTTAAAAGGTCGCGATTTTTTAAAGGATTCCCCAATGCCTCATTTGCCGCCTTAAGACCGCCTACAATAGCAGTAGCACTGCTGCCCAGGCCTCTGGAAAGAGGCACACTGTTATCCATCACAATTCTGGCACCCTTAAATTCATCAGCACAGCCAACTCTGCGAAGTACCTTCTGAATTGAACGCCATACAATGTTGCGGGAGGTTCTGGGAATATTTTCCGCACCCTCACCATGAATCTCAATCTCCAGGCCTTCCTCCCTTAGAAGTGTAAGCTCCAGATCGTTGTAGCAGGAGCATGCTATTCCCAAAGTATCAAAGCCCGGCCCCAAATTTGCAGAGGTTCCCGGAACCCTTACTTTAACTGTCTTTGCATCCATAACATTGCCCCCCATTAAAATTCCATCAGTCTCCCTCAACACGAATAATATTGCAGATTTTATCCACCACCGAGAGGCTACGTAAAAGCTCTGCTGCTTTTTCCAGTTTTTTATGCTTAACTACGTGGGTAACAGCCACAATCTCCGCATGATTGTTTACCATACGGGTCTGAATAACGGATTTTAAGCTTACCCGACTGTCCCCAAAGGCTGTGGCAATTGCCGCCAAAACGCCTGGCTCATCATCCACATGGAGACGAACGTAATAAGAAGATTCCGTATCCGCCAGAGGACAGATTTCCCGCTTGTTATAGCAGGTGCAGCTAACCACAGCAGAATTTCCTGTAACTATATTACGGGCCACTGCAATAATATCAGCCAACACAGCAGAAGCAGTTGGCAGGGAACCGGCACCACGACCATAAAACATTGCATCACCAATGGCATTGCCCCTAAGGAATATTGCATTGAATACATCATTAACTGATGCCAATGGATGAGTCTGGGGCAAAAATACAGGATGAACCCGTACATTAACTCCCTTGTCACCATAATCCTTGGCCACAGCCAACAGCTTTATGACATAATCCAGCTGCTTGGCATAGGCAATATCAGCAGCCTCGATTTTGGTAATACCCTCCACGTAAACGCTGTCCAGGTGAATTCTCGTATTAAAGGCAATGGACCCCAAAATAGCAGCCTTTCTTGCTGCATCCATACCTTCCACATCGGCCGCTGGATTAGCTTCAGCATATCCCTTGGCCTGTGCCTCTTTCAGCACTTCATCATAATCACTGCCATCTTGGGTCATTTTTGTAAGCATATAATTGGTGGTGCCATTTACAATACCCATAATGGAACTGATTTTATTGCCGGTAAGACATTGCTTTAATGGGGTAATAATTGGAATACCGCCACCTACGCTGGCCTCAAACATAAAGTCCACCTTATTGGTCTCCGCAGCAGAAAACAGCTCCTCCCCGGACTGGGCCACAGCATCCTTGTTGGCAGTTACCACATGCTTGCCAGCCTCCATGGACTTAACCATGTATTCAATGGCCGGATGGAGTCCACCCATGAGCTCAACTACAATACCGATATCCGGGTCATTTAGTATTTCATCAATGTTATCAGTAATCTTGATGCCATCGAGATTATCCCGTTTCTTGGTCAAATCCCTTACCAAAACAGTTTTAATGCCGATTTCGCAGCCCACACGCTGCTCGATATCCCTTACATTTTTCTTTAAGACCTCAACAACTCCGGATCCTACAGTACCGGAGCCCAACAGTCCAATCTGAATTTTTTTCCCCATAAAGCCCTGTTACTCCCCTCACGCCTGAGCCTGTCCAAGAACCTCTAATCTCTTAACGCCATCAACCATACGAAGCTTATCAAGCAGGGCCTCCAGGTCTACAGACAGATTTACGGTTTCAATGGAAACAGTAGCATTAGCCACACCCTGGAGAGGAATTCCCTGATTAATGGTAAGAACGCTGCCAGAGTCATTGGAAATAGTATTGAGTACGCTGGAAAGAACTCCCTTCTTGTGCTCCAAGAGGAAGGTCAGGGTAACAATCTTGTTCTGGCTTGCCTCATAGAATGGGAATACATAGTCCTTATACTTGTAATAAGCGCTGCGGCTAAGCTCCATCTTTTCAACAGCCTCATTAATAGTACGGGCGTTTCCACGCTTCAGCATTTCCTTAACACGAATGGTCTTCTTTATTGCTTCTGGTAAAATCTCTTCTCTAACAAGGAAAAATCCGCTTTTCTCTTTTGATGTCATATTTTTTCCTCCGTACACTATAAGTGGATATATTTCTACATACAAGGGATATTATACACTGTATCCTCTGGGATGACAATAGTATTTTCGTCTAAAACGTAAAAACGGGTACTCATAATACATACGAGCACCCATTTTGTCTACATATCAAATACATTATTTAGCGGCTTTAATCTTACTCTCCGTACCATTCAGGAGACGTTCAATATTTGTTTTATGACGATAAATAATAAAGATTGCCGCCAGGGTACCAAAGCCGATATAAACCATAGGCATATCAAAAATAAGGGCAAGAACCGGCACCATTGCCGCGCCCACTATTGAACCTAGGGATACATACCGGGTTACAAAGACAATTGCCAGCCAAACCAAAAATACGATGGCCGCAACCACTGGCATAAGCATAATAAGAACTCCCAGACCAGTGGACACACTTTTTCCGCCCTTAAACTTAAGAAAGAGTGACCAGGAATGGCCTACAACTGCCAAAATTCCACAAATAACACCATACTCAGGATGATCAGGAAGACCTCCAGCGTAAAAAATTCCCAGGCCTGCTCCCAAAAAGCCCTTCAGCATATCCAATACGAAGATGGAGATGCCCGCAGTCTTGCCAATAGTTCTCCAAGCATTGGTTGCACCAATATTTTTACTGCCATGCTCCCTAAGGTCAACTCCCCAAACAGCCTTTCCTAAAATAAGACCATTTGGAATAGAACCAATTACATAGCTTAATACACAGGCAATTATCAGCTCCAGCATCAGATATCCTCCTCTTCCTTACGACCACGAACAATCAGCTTCAACGGAGTACCCTCAAAGCCAAAGCTCTCACGCAGACGGTTCTCCAAAAATCTCAGATAAGAAAAATGCATAAGCTCTGGATCATTTACAAAAATAATGAATTTAGGAGGCCTGATATCCGCCTGAGTCATGAAATAAATCTTCAGCTGCTTGCCCCGATGGGATGGTGGTGGATTTACAGAAACTGCATCACGAATAAGCTCATTCAATACACTGGTCTGAATACGCATGGACTGCTGATCAGCCACATACTTTACCAGCTCCACAATACGAGGAATCCGCTGATGGGTCAGGGCAGAGGTATACAGAACTGGTGCATACTGCAAAAAGCCCAGCTCATCACGAAGGTCCTCAGTAAATCTCAGGGTGGACTTATCATCCTTGTCAGGGAAAATATCCCATTTATTTACGATAATTACCACGCCCTTGCCAGACTCATGGGCATAACCGGCAATTTTCTTATCCTGCTCGGTGATACCCTCAAAGGCATTTATAACCATAAGAACCACATCGGCACGGTCCACAGCACGAAGGGAACGCATTACACTATAACGCTCAACTGCTTCATCAATCTTTCCCTTGCGACGCATACCGGCAGTATCAATAAGCATAAACTTGTTCCCATCGGACACAAAATGGGTATCAATGGCATCTCTTGTTGTACCGGCCACGTCACTTACGATAACCCGCTCTTCACCAATAAGCGCATTGACAATGGAGGACTTGCCCACATTTGGACGGCCGATAACAGCAATACTGATTTCATCCTCCTCCTTTTCCTCATAATCATTCTTGGGGAAGGCTTCCACCACGGCGTCCAAAAGATCTCCAAGCCCAAGGGCATTTGAAGCAGAAATACCCATTGGGTCACCGAGGCCTAAATTATAAAACTCGTAAATATTGGCTTCCAGTTGAGGACTGTCAATCTTATTAATGGCCAAAACTACCGGCTTCTTGGCAGAACGCAGCATGTGCCCCACTTCTTCATCAGCAGAGGTGAGACCTACACGACCATCCACCACAAATACGATAACATCAGCCTCCTCCATGGCAATCTTTGCCTGCTGGCGCATGGAGCGAAGTATCTGATCACTTTCATCAAATTCAATACCGCCTGTATCAATCATGGTAAAGGTATGATTGAGCCATTCAGCATCCATATATATGCGGTCTCTGGTAACACCCGGCATATCATCAACTATGGATACCCGGCGCTTGCCAATCTGATTAAATAAAGTGGACTTGCCCACATTCGGGCGTCCAACGATAGCCACTATAGGCTTACTCATTATTGTGGCCTCCTCTCTTGGTATATGCAGCATTACTCTGCCACATATAAGCAGCTGCCTCACCATTTACTCCCTGATAATTTTCAAAATCAGTAAGGGCATTGAAATAGTCCCTGCCATCACCTACTGTCTCCACACGACCATGGAACCAGCTTTTGAAATCATCCAAAGAAACATCATCCAAAAATATATTATCGCCAGCTCTGAGGGCAGACTCAGGAATCAAAATCCCGTCAAATTCATCCTTTAAAGCATCCATTGCACTTTTCATATCACGGGCAGTCAGCAACCCGGATACATTTACTGTGGTTCCGAAATGGTTATTGGGAACCGGAACTATGGTAACATCAAGATTTTCCACTGCCAGCTCATCTGCCAGTTTTCTGAACATTGGCGCTACAGCAGTTCCTGTCATAACTGCCAGCCTGATTTTTTTATCATAGCCCTTTGACTGAAGCTCGGCATTATTACGGGCAGAGGAAAACTCCTCCATAAAATTACGGGCCAGCCCTATGCCATTATCCAGCTGTGGAAACCCATCGTAAGCTTCGGCAGGAGGAACCTCTTTTCCTGCCAAAAAATAGAATTCATCACCTAAATATACAAAGGTCCTGCCAGTGGCCTCTCGCTCCTGTTTCTGGAACCTCTCCACCTGTTCAATGACCTTTAGGGCGCTTTCCCTATCAAATCCCCTTAAAGGATATTTATCCTGCCGAAACTTTGTAAGTCCCACGGGTACAATAGCCATGGACAGGGCATGTGGCTTTCTTGCCAAAATATCCCGTATAGATCGGTCCAACTCCGCACCGTCATTAAGGTCACGACAAAGTACAATCTGGGTGTGATACTCCACATCAGCCTTCTCCAGCTTATCCAGCTGGGTCATAAGATTTCCCGCCGTCTTGCAGCGAAGTATCTGACATCTGAGCTCCGGATTGGTACACTGTACCGAAACGAACAATGGTGACAGATGATATTGCTTTATACGCTTAAAATCATTGTCCACCATATTGGTCATTGTAACAAAATTACCATATAGAAATGACAGACGATAGTCGTCATCCTTTATATTTAGCGTCTCACGCATACCGGGAGCCACCTGGTCCACGAAGCAAAAATAGCAGTTGTTGGCACACTTGCGGATACCATCAAATACAGCAGATTCGAACTCAACCCCCAGCTCCTCATCGTAATCCTTATCAAATTCCAGCATTTCCTGGTCGCCATTTTCATGCTCGACCAGCATATCTATTTCTTCATCAGCGAAGGCAAAGCTAAGGTCTATAATGTCCCGGAGCTTCATACCATTCACTTCGATTATCTTGTCTCCCGGAACCAGCTCCAGCTCCTCCGCCAGACTACCAGGCTCCACGGACAGTATTTTACCGTAGCCCATACATTCTCCTGTTTTCTTTTATTTATAAATATATCTAATTAAACTGTAAATAGGGAGTGATGAAATCATCACTCCCCAATAATAATCATTATACAGTTAAAGCCCAAGGCCGTAATCTATATAATTACTCAGCCTCGTTGGACTCGCCAGCCTGCTTAATGCTGAGAGAAATACGCTTTCTGTCAACATCGATGTTCAGAATCTTAACAGTAACCTTGTCACCGATAGCAACTACTTCATCAGCACTCTTGATGCGTCTGTCAGCAAGCTCACCCATAGGAATGAGGCCATCGAGGCCCTGCTCAATGCGCATGAATGCACCGAAAGCCTTCAGGCCAACAATTTCACCAGAGATAACATCGCCAGCATTATACTTCTCAGCCTTAACTACCCATGGATCTGGCATGGTGTCCTTAACGCTCAGGGAAATACGAACCTTGCCATCCTCAGTCTCAGCAATGCTCTTAATCTTAACATCAAGCTCCTGGCCCTCTTCCAGAACATCTGCTGGATCCTTAACACGGTTCCAGGAAAGATCGGAAATATGAACCAGACCATCAATACCACCGATATCGATAAATGCACCGTAGTTAACCAATCTCTTAACAGTACCCTTAACTACGTCGCCTTCCTTAACATTCTCCAACCAGGACTTGAGCTCAGTCTCAAGAAGCTGACGACGGGAGAGAACCAGACGCTGCTTGGCTGGATCCAAATCAATTGGAACAACCTTTACAGTCTGACCAACATACTTGGAGAGATCCTTAACAAAATTAAGCTCAATCTGGGATGCTGGGATGAATGCACGAACGCCGAGAGCGCGGGCAACCAAACCACCCTTAACAACCTGAGTAATCTCAGCCTCGATTGGCTCAGCCTTCTCAACGATGCCATCAAGCTCCTTCCAGGATGCAAGACGATCAGCCTTAACCTTGGAAACAGTGAGGCCATTCTCGCCGCCCTTGGCAACTACGAGGACCTCAATAACATCATCAACCTTTACAATGTCCCTTGCGGACTCAGGAGCAGGCTCAGCAAGCTCAAACTTGGAAATTGGAACATCATTCTTGTTGCCCTGGATGTTAACGATTGCTTCGCTGTCATTTACTGCAACAACTGTAGCCTTAACTAAATCGCGCTCATGTATCTCCTTCATAGAATCTTCTGCTGCTAACCAAGCTTCCATTGAATTCATTTCTTCTGACACTTTTTATAAACCTCCTTGATAATCCAGTCCGGTGTAGAAGCACCAGCTGTGATACCAATTTTTTTAATTTTATCAAACCAATCGTCACGAAGCTCATCTGCTGTTTCGATGTGGTAAGTTTTGCATTTATCACGGCAAAGCTGTGCAAGCCTTGTAGTGTTGGCACTGTTCTTGCCGCCAATAACAATCATCAGGTCAACCTCTGTTGCCAGCTTCATAGCTGCTGACTGACGCTGATCCGTAGCTGTACAGATAGTTCTCAGTATCTTCACGTCGCTGGACTTATCCAAAAGCCGTTCAACAATCAGCTTAAATTTTGGAGCAGAGAAGGTTGTCTGGGCAACAACACCCAGCTTGCCGTACTTTGGCAAAGCATCAGCATCTTCCTCTGTCTCAATGGCAACAGCTCCGTCACCAGCCCATTCGATAATGCTCTTTACCTCCGGGTGGCGCTTTTCACCGATAATAACTACCTGATAACCCTCATCAGCAAGCATTTTGGCTGATGACTGGGCTTTACGGACATGGGGACATGTGGCATCTACCATATTTAATCCCATAGCTTCGACGCGGTCATAAACATCAGGACCTACTCCATGTGATCTGATGATAATGGTTCCCCCCTTGACTTCATCAAGGGAATCCACCGTTCCAACGCCATTTTCCGCAAGCTTTGCAACCATCTGGGGATTATGGATAATTGGCCCAAGTGTATTGGTCACCTGACCGGGAGCCGCTGAATCTTCTGCCATCTGTATTGCTCGCTTTACGCCATAACAAAAACCCAGGTTATCTGCAAGGATTACTTCCATAACATATCACCTTGTATGCTGATTATTATTATTTGTCCAACATACCCGTCTAGTATATCATTATTTTTCAAGCTTGGCTATTCATTTTTATTAAATTATCAATTTTCTCCATAATTTTTTTAGAAAATTCTGCCAGTGCTTCCTTATCATTGTGCTTTCCTTCAAAATACATTGGCTCTCCATAAATTATTTGGAGTTGTGGCAAAAAGCCTCCGTTTTGAAGGATTTTGTTTGTGCCAATAATGGCCGTTGGCACCACAGGAACCTTGGACATAGCTGCCAAAAGAGCCACTCCGGACTCAGCCTTATGGGTTTTGCCATCCTTGCTGCGGGTTCCCTCCGGGAATACTCCCAGACAAAGGCCCTGCTTTAAAATTCCCAAAGCTGTTTTTATGGCCCCCCTGTCAGCGGTACCACGCTTTACAGGAAAAGCGTACAGGCTTCTGATTATTGCCCCTGCAATGGCAGGCTTAAACAGCTCCTCTTTTGCCATGTAGGCTACCGGCCGCGGCATATATGTTCCCACAATTGGGGGATCCCAGTTGCTGAGATGATTGGCAGCCATAATCATGCCACCCTCCATGGGAACATTTTCCTTGCCCGTAACCTTTGGACGGAACAGGATACCAAATAATATCTGAAATATAACCTTTAATATACTGTAAAACATCTAATCACCTGCATCTGTCAAGAATAGCCTTGACTACTTCCTCAATGGTCATATCGCTGGTATCAAGAAGCTCTGCATCCTCTGCCTGAACCAACGGGGAAATTTCGCGCTCGCTGTCTGCCTTATCTCTGGCGGCTATTTCTTCCTGCAGCTTCTTTAAATCAACATCATACCCCTTGGCCTTCATTTCTTTGTAACGGCGGTCAGCACGTTCCTCTATGGAGGCTGTGAGGAAAATCTTAATATCTGCATTTGGCAAAACGTTGGTGGCAATATCACGGCCATCCATGATTACGGAGCCCTGAGTAGCCATCTTACGCTGCAAATCAGTGAGTCTTTCGCGAACCGGACCAAGGGCAGCCACCTGGGAAACGATGCCGGTTACCTCTGGTGTGCGGATTTCAGATGTTACCTCTGTGCCATCTACAAAAACCCTGGTTTTTCCCTCTTTATAATCGAGCACAATATCAATATCCTTAACCACATCATTAATCAGAGCATCGGTTACGGTCTTTCCCTGCTGCAGGCTCTTCCAGGCCACAGCTCTGTACATGGCACCAGTATCAATATATGTAAATCCCAATTCCTTTGCTGCCATCTGGGCAACGGTGCTTTTGCCTGCTCCTGCAGGACCATCAATTGCAACTACTAATTTTTTCATCTACACTTACCTCATTTTTAATATTTTATTTTGTTAATCTATCCAGCTCTTCATAGAAATTAGGATAGGAAATATCCACACAATCCGGATTCTGAATTTCTACCCCTGCCCCGGCAATACCCAATACTGCCAAACACATGGCCATACGGTGGTCATCATAGCTGAAGCACTCCGCCATCTTAGGGGTACTGCTACCGTGAATAATCAGGCCGTCCTCCTTGCCTTCGATAGTGCCTCCCAGCTTGGCAAACTGGTTACAGATAGCCTCCAGTCTGTCTGTTTCCTTGACGCGAAGCTCCCCGGCTCCAGTAATAATTGTATCGCCATCAGCAAACATGGCTGCCACAGCAATAATAGGGATTTCATCCACCAAACGGGGAATGATATCTGCCCCGAAGCTGGTGCCATGAAGCTTAGCATATTTCACCAAAATATCTGCCACCAGTTCGCCACCGCTCTTGCGTTGGTTCTGGATTGTAAGATTAGCCCCCATGTCCTTTAGCACATCAATAATACCAGTTCTGGTTTCATTGATGCCCACATTTTTCAAAAGGAGCTCACTATCAGGAATAATAGAAGCTGCCACCAGCCAAAAAGCAGCCGAGCTAATATCTCCCGGCACTACCAGCTCCTTTGGGGCAACCATCTTTTCAGGTGCCGTTATGGTAATACTGCTCCCCTCATATTTCAGTTTTACACCAAAGGCCTCCAGCATAAGCTCTGTGTGATTTCTGGAAGGGTATGGCTCCACCACGGTGGTTTCTCCCTCTGCAAAAAGTCCCGCCAGGAGCATGGCGGATTTCACCTGGGCACTGGCCACAGGCATATTATATGTGTACCCCTTCAGCTTTCCCTCCACGGGAACTATGGTAATTGGCAATTTTGTATTATTTGCCCTGCCCACTATATGGGCCCCCATCTGACTCAAAGGCTTGATAACCCGTCCCATTGGCCGCTTATGCAAGGAACTGTCCCCCGTAAACACTGACACGAATTTTTGTGGGGCCAGCATACCCATCATAAGGCGGAGAGTGGTACCAGAATTTCCCGCGTCAAGAATAGTGGCGGGCTCCTGCAAGCCATGAAGGCCATTGCCTTTTACAATGAGCTCAGTATCGCTTATTATATCCACCTTAGCCCCCAGAGCCCGCATAACGCCTACAGTAGACAGGCAGTCTGCCGAAGGAAGAAAATTTGTAATATGCACAGGAGTATCACCCAAAGCGGAAAGCATTACACTTCTATGGGAAACGGACTTGTCCCCCGGAATAATAACCTCGCCCCGTAATGCCTTTAAGGACTTATTTATAACTTGATTTCCCACTTGCTTACTCCTCCTCATCATTCCATACAGACCAGTTACCCGCTGCTGCCCCCATAGAAAAAGCCGCCTGTAAATTATAGCCCCCGGTATAGGCATCCACATCAACTACTTCACCGGCAAAATAAAGATTTTTTATCAGCTTGGATTCCATGGTCTTGGGATTTATTTCCTTTACATCAACGCCTCCGGCTGTAACAATAGCCTCCGCAATAGGCCGTGTTTTGGTTACGGTTACCAGCAAGCCCTTTAATACATTTATAAGACGGTGACGCTCCTCCTTGGTAATGGAATTCACCATTCTGTCCGGCTCAATATATGCTCCGTCAAGGATTGGCGGAATTAATCTCCCCGGCAGTAAATCCTTCAGGGCATTCTTCATTTCCTTTCGCTGGTATTTCTCAAAATCCCTTAAAACTCTGGCATCCAGCTGTTCGAAGGAAAGGGCTGGTTTCAGATCTATCATCAACTCCACAAAGCTGCCCTCCTCCAACAGCTGGGCAGTTTTACGGCTAAGGGATAGAATTATGGGACCACTGACACCAAAATGGGTAAACAGCATCTCCCCAAACATATCCGTTATTCTTTTTTCATCGGCAAAAAGAGTAACCCGCACATTTCTTAGTGACAAGCCCTGTAAATCCTTTACCCATTCCTCCTCCAGCTCCAGAGGAACCAGGGCTGGAAGGGGTGTCACCACCTTATGGCCGATTTTATCAGCCATTTTATAGCCATCCCCTGTAGAGCCAGTGCCGGGATAGGATGAACCGCCTGTGGCAATAATTACCGCCTCTGCCTCGAATTTTTGTCCATCATCGGTTTTCACACCCACAGCTTTATTACCCTGTACCAGTATTTCTGAAACCTTCACCTCGGTGTACAGCTTAACTCCCAGCTCATGGAGCTGAAGTACCATGGCATCCACCACATCGGCGGCCTTGTCGCTGACCGGGAACACCCGGCCTCCCCGCTCCACCTTGGTGGGCACTTCAATGCCATTGAAGAAATATTGCACATCCTCATTGTCAAAGGCACGAATACAGCTGTTCAAGAACTTGCCATTGCCAGGGATATTTTTAATCAGCTCCGGAACCTCTGCCACATTGGTAATGTTGCAGCGTCCCTTGCCAGTTATTAGCATTTTCTTGCCAGCCCGCTTCATTTTTTCCAGCAAAACCACACTGGCACCGTTTTCCGCCGCCTTTATGGCCGCCATCATGCCGGCGGGACCTGCTCCCACCACAACAATTTTATCCATTAATTGCACCTTGCTTTCCCGCAATATGCTTCAGTTTGGCTACTTCGTCCGCCGTCAGCTCGCGATACTTTCCCCGACTTACCCCCTCCAGAGTAAGCCCTCCAAAGGCAATACGCTTTAGAGCTATTACATCGTGTCCCACCGCACTGAACATTCGCCTCACCTGACGGTTGCGGCCCTCGTGAATTACCACCTTCACCTTGGACCAGTTTCCCTGCTCATTATATTCCACCAGCCTTGCCTCTGCAGGGGCTGTCATGCCATCCTCCAGCTTGATGCCACTGCGGAATTTCTGGAGCTTTTCCGGTGTAACCATGCCTTTCACCTTGGCCAGATAGGTTTTCTTTACCTCATAACGAGGATGAAGCAATCCGTTCATCAGCTCACCATCGTTTGTCAGCAATAGCAAGCCTTCTGTATCGTAGTCCAACCGACCGATAGGGTAAATGTATTCATGAACCTCCGCCAACAAATCCACCACTGTTTTCCTGCCCCTATCGTCCTTTACGGTACTCAGATACCCCTTGGGTTTATTCAATAAAAAATACAGCTTGGCCCTTTCCTTACCAATGGCCACGCCGTCTATAGCTATTTCATCAGTTTCATCGGCCTGAATGCCCAGCTCCGTAACCACCCGTCCATTAAGACTTACTCTGCCTTCCTTAATAAGCCGCTCGGCCTCACGACGGGATGCCGCCCCAGCCCGGCTGATGAGTTTTTGTATCCGTTCCATCAATAGACACTCCTTCGTAATGATTAAAGCATAAGCCGTTATATGTGTCTAGTTTTTTGTTGAATTAAAAAATACAATACCAAATCAAAAAGTGCGCGGATTTTTCAAAAAGTGTGGTGTTTTTAGACTTTTTGACTTTTCTTTTTCACCTTACCAGCTGAAAAACTTTATTATTAACAGAAAAATTGTTATACTAAGAGTTAGTATGCAAAAATACTATCTTCAAAAACAAACTATTCTTAATTGATAAAGGAGTACCATAATATGATTTTAAGCCGTAAATCTGTGGAGCTGTTGGCCCCTGCCGGAAACTGGGATGCGCTGGTAGTTGCTGTTGAAGCCGGTGCTGATGCTGTTTACCTTGGTGGCAAGCATTTCAATATGCGTATGCACCGCAACAAGGAAACCAACTTTGACGATGAAATGCTGAAAAAGGCCATTGAATATACCCATGACCATGGTGTTCATCTATATATCACTCTCAATAACCTTATCAGTGATGATGAAATTGAGCCTTTAAAGCAGTATCTTGCTTATCTGAATGAAATCCGCCCAGATGCGATTTTGGTGCAGGATTTTGCCGTGTTGGAAATTGCCAGGGAAATGGGCATTACCATTCCCTTCCATACTTCCGTAATGATGAATACCCATAACGAGCACGCCATCAAAAAGCTGAAGGAATATGGCATTACCAGAATCGTTGTGGGCCGTGAAATGACCCTTTCCGAAATGTCCCTTTTCAAGGAAAGAACAGGTCTGGAAATCGAGTATTTCATGCACGGGGATATGTGCATTGCTGAAAGCGGACAGTGCATCCATTCCGGTGTTCTCTTTGGACAAAGTGGCAACCGTGGCCGTTGTTTGAAGCCTTGCCGTTGGGCATACAAGCTCATTGACGAAGAAACCGGGGAAATTCTTGATAAGGATGACCAGCACGACTACAAGCTGGCTCTCAAGGATATGTGTATGTACAGAAACATCCCTGAGCTTATTCAGGCCGGTGTATTCTCCTTTAAAATTGAAGGCCGTATGCGCCCAGCCGATTTTGTACGCCGCATTGTGGCAACCTACAGAAAGGCTATTGATGCCTATATTGAGGACCCTTACGGATATCAGGTGGATGAAGAGGGCTGGCAGGACCTTTACAAGAACCGGGCCCGTGATTTTACGACCGCCTTTGCTCTGGGACAGCCTAATGCCAGCGATATTGGCTTTGACGGTTCCCGTGAGCCCCGTTTCTTCAGTGATGCTGTAGAAGAGGCTGGTTTTCAGGATGAAATTTTAAAGGCTGAACCAGCAATTGATAAGGAAAACAAGGGCAAACGTCAGCTTGCCGTACAGGTGGCAGATATTGCTTCCGTGGAGGCCGCCTGCTCCAATGGTGCTGACATAATTTATTTATCCGGTGAGGCCTACAAGCCAAAGAAGCCTTGGTCACTGAAAAATGTGGCAAAGGCCATTGAAATCGGTAAGAAATACAACGCCAAAATCGTTATTGGTACCCCACGCACCACCATGCGCCGTGAATGTGGCGAGCTGGAGCAATATCTTAAGGCTGTCAATGAACTAAGGCCAGCTGGTGTGCTGGTAAGCAACCTGGGTTCCTTAAAGCTTGCCCAGGAATGTACTGATTTACCAGTACAGGCAGACTTTTCCTTTAACCTGTTCAATCATAAGGCCGCCAGCTTTATGAAGAAGAACGGTATATCCATGGGAACTGCTTCTCTGGAGCTTTCCTTCGCCCAGGTAAAGAATCTTGTGGAACAGTCTGAGCTTCCGATTGAGATTATCGTTCACGGCTCCTACGAGTCCATGATCTGCGACCACAATTTTGCCGCCATGATTCTGCCATACAAGCATTTGATTAACCCTGAATTTGTAAATCGCCATTATGCCTTGAAGGATACTGCAGGCGGTGTTCATCCACTTCGTATGGACCAGTTTGGCCGCAACCATATTCTCTTTACCAAGGATTTGTGCTACTACCCATATCTGGAGAAATTCAACGGCGTAGCTGCCTTCCGCATTGAGGCCAAGGACTATGAACCAGAGCTGGTGGCAGAGCTTACCAAGGCTTACCGCATTGCCCTTGATAATCTGGATGCCGGCAAGCCAGCCTTTGATGAAGAAACCTTCAAGAGGCTGCAGGAGTCTGGCCCTAG
>DFHJ01000142.1 GCA_002372665.1 Anaerovibrio lipolyticus | reverse complement strand
TAGCTTGAGGGGACTGCCCTTAAGAAAATGTAATAAAAGGAGTTTTCAGTAATGTCAGGACATTCTAAATGGGCTAATATTAAGAGAAAGAAAGGTGCCAACGATGCTATTCGCGGTAAGATTACCACTAAAATCGGCCGTGAGATTACCATTGCAGTTCGTATGGGTGGTTCCGATCCAACAGGTAATATGCGTCTTAAGCTGGCACTGAGCAAGGCTAAGGCCAATAATATTCCAAAGGATAACATCAACCGTGCGATTCAGAAGGGACTGGGAGCATCTGATGGCAGCAACTATGAGGAGATGACCTACGAGGGTTATGGCCCTGGCGGTACTGCAATTATGTTGGATATCCTCACCGATAACCGCAACCGTACTGCAGCAGATGTACGTCACATTTTCTCCAAGTATGGCGGTTCTTTGGGGGCTAATGGCTGTGTATCCTGGATGTTCAACAAGAAGGCTGTTTTCGTAGTGGAAAAGGAAGCCTTTGATGATGAGGATGCTCTCATGGAGTTAGTTCTCGAAGCTGGTGCGGATGATTTTGTGGCTGAAGAGGATGCTTTTGAAATCACTGGCGAGCCTGAGGCTTTTGATGATATTCTTCAGGCGTTGACTGACAAGGGAATTGAAACTGCTTCTGCAGAAATTACAATGGTACCTGATAACACTGTTAAGGTTGAGGGGGAGAACGTTGTAAACATGCAGAAAATGCTGGATGCTTTCGATGACAATGATGATGTACAGGAAGTATATGGCAACTACGAAATGGACGAAGAATAAATAATATGGCGGCCTGCGGGCCGCTTATTTTTTACTGCCAAATATTAGTGAATTAAGTTTGGAGTATTTTGGAGTATAAAGAAGCTTTTTAGATTTTATTGAGGAGAGAAAACAATGCTTGCATTGGGTATTGATCCAGGAACGGCAATTTGTGGCTATGGCTTTGTGGAATCCAACGGCAGTCGTCTTATAGCCCATGAATATGGTGCCATAACCACCAGTGCCAAGGCCAGACCTGAGGACAGATTGGCAAAGATATATGATGAGCTGGATATGCTGATAAAAAAATACAAGCCAGATGTCATGGGGGTGGAACAATTATTTTTTAATCGCAATGTTACTACGGCTATTCCGGTAGGACAGGCCAGAGGTGTAGTGCTTTTGGCGGCTGCCAAGAATGATTTGGAGCTGGTGGAGCGTACACCGCTTCAGGTAAAACAGTCTGTAACGGGATATGGCAAGGCCACCAAGGAACAGGTTATATATATGGTAACCAAGCTCCTGAACCTTCCCGAGCCACCAAAGCCGGATGATGTGGCAGATGCCTTGGCGGTTGCCATTTGTACCTCCCATGTTTTAAACAGCTTTACTTATAGAAATAAAATTTAGGTTTACATAGAATAGTGGATTGTACATAAAAAAATACAAAAGTATACACTTTTTATTGGGGATTTCTGTAGACTGGAACACATAAATATATTATAATACTTGTTGTTTGAGTGTATTAATGAGAATTTACAAAACAAATGTCTACTTAGTACGGATTTGAGCAATTCCGTTATTTGCGATATTTGTTTTGAATCATAGGAGGTAAATATGGCTCTTATTGTTAAGAAGTTTGGCGGCTCATCAGTGGGAACCACTGAAAAAATCCTTAATGTGGCCAAAAGAATCATCGCCGAAAAACAGCCGGGAGATCAGATTGTTATGGTAGTTTCTGCAATGGGCGATACTACAGATGAGTTGATTGAACTGGCGAAAAAGATTAATCCAAATCCATATCAGTATACCCGTGAAATGGATATGCTGCTGACCACTGGTGAACAGGTTTCTATATCACTTCTTACCATGGCATTCCGTACATTGGGGCAGAAGGCTATTTCCCTTACTGGTCAGATGGTGGGTATGAAAACAAATTCCGTTCATACCAAGGGCAAGATTATTGATATTAAGCCGGCCAGAGTAAAGAAGGAGCTGGATAAGGGCAATATTGTTGTAGTTGCCGGCTTCCAGGGTGTTGATGAGTATGGAGATCCTGTAACCTTGGGACGTGGTGGCTCTGACACCTCTGCTGTGGCTTTGGCTGGTGCTCTGAAGGCAGATTCCTGTGAAATATATACTGACGTCGATGGTATTTACTCAGCTGATCCCCGTCTTATTCCTGATGCCAGGAAAATGCAGGAAATTACCTATGACGAGATGTTGGAAATGGCCCGTCTGGGAGCTGGCGTTATGCAGCCACGATCTGTGGAAATGGGTAAATACTTTAATATTCCAATTCATGTTCGTTCAACCTTTACAAACACACCAGGCACAATGATTAGGGAGGCATATACAATGGAAGAGAAGGATTTCTTGATTCGTGGCGTAGCTCATGATAAAAACGTAGCAAAAATTGCAGTTCTTGGCGTTCCTAATAATCCGGGTATCGCAAAGGAGATTTTCTCTGCTCTTGCAGACAAGAATATAGCGGTAGACATGATTGTTCAGAGTATCAGAAACATTGAGAAAAATGTTACTGATATGGTATTTACCACTACCCTTGATGATCTTCCAGAGACCAAAAAGACTGTGGATGCTGTGGCAGAAAAGCTCCATGCAGTTGCTGTTCTCATTGAGGAGGATGTGGCAAAGGTGTCTATTGTAGGTGCCGGAATGCTGGGGAACCCAGGCATTGCTGCAAGAATGTTCGGCGCACTGGCTGATGCCAATGTTAACATTGATGCCATCAGTACCTCTGAAATCAGCATAAGCTGCCTTATTAAGGGATCGGAGCTGAGCGAAGCAGCCAATGCAATTCACAAGGAATTTTTCCCTGA
>DFHJ01000079.1:17191-32684 GCA_002372665.1 Anaerovibrio lipolyticus | reverse complement strand
CTCCTTCATCTGAAACTCATTGTATTGGCTTCTTCCAGCAGTATCAATAAGAATAAGCTGCTTGTCAGAATGCTTTTCAATGGCCTGCTGCAATGCCTCAGGAGAATAAACAATCTCGATAGGCAAGCCCAAAATGTCAGAATATGTCTTAAGCTGCTCCACTGCAGAAATACGATAGGTATCAGCAGTAATCAGAGCTGCACTTACACCTTTTTCCAACACGAACTTAGCGGCAATCTTGGCAAGAGTTGTAGTCTTGCCCACACCAGTTGGGCCTATAAGGGCCACAATCTTAGGTTTATCAGAATAAAGGGTAATGCCCGAAGCCACCCTTATTGTCTTTTTTAGGAATTTCTCCAAGGAACGATGTGCTTTTTCGGAGTCCTTGTCTTCAAGGATTTCCGCCCCGGAAAGGCGACGGATCATGTCCTGAATAATTTTTTCATCAATATCACATGCACGAAGGGCCTGCTGGAGAGTAATCTCCTCATCCTGATCTGAAGCCGCTTTCCCCATACGGGCCAGCATTTCTTTCATTTCGTCAAGCTCATTCTGCAAAGACTGAATGGTTTCCTGGTCATCCTCAACCTGCTTTGCCGCCTTGACGAAGGCTTCTTCCTTGGCAGCAGCCTCTGCCATAGCGGCCAAATCGGCTGCAGAGGGTTCCGCAGTCTTTACTGGCTCCGATTCTTCCTTTTTTTCCATAGGTTTAATTATACGACCTACAGTAATAAGATTTTCATCAGCACGGGATGCACCCAAAGCTGGCTGAACACTATCATTGTCAGCTGCTTTGATACGATCAAGAGATGATAAAATGTCCTCAAATGTAGATTGGACCTGTGGTCCCTGAGTATTGCGCCCACCCACTGCAGAAGCAGTATGTCCCGCATCATACTGGTCAGCCCTAAGCTGTGCATTATCAACACTAAACTGAGTGCCTGCAGTCTGATACTGGGAAACAGCGGTTTTTCTAGGAATAATAGGCGGTACCATAGGCTCGGCAGCAGATGGTCCCATAGCAGGAGCAGAAGCCACATTTCCCATGGTCGAAGCCGAAGTTTGATTTCCCATAGCAGGAGCAGAAGCTGATGCTGGTGACGGTGCTGCTGCAGCCGCTGCCATACGAGGCGGAGCTGCAGCTGTTGCCTTTTGTGACGGAGCAGAAGCTTTTGCAGCTGCCCTTTTTATCGGCTTTTGCTGTGGCTCATCCTCCACAGCAGCAATTACCTCAACCACTTCCTTGCTGCCAAAGCCAAGAAGTCCACCTTTTTTTGAACGAGTTGTATGTAAAATAATTGCATCTATGCCAAGCTCAGCCTTAACATTAGCCATGGCTTCCTTCAACGTAGGTGCCTTAAATGTTTTTATCCTCAATTTAGATCTTCACCACCCCAATAATCTGTATCTCTACAGTCTGTTCTATCTCAGCATGAGACAGAACGATAATCCCAGGAACGGACCTTTCAACCAATTTTCTAAAATACAGTCGCACAGTCGGGCTTGTAAGGACAATTGGCTGATACCCCATATCCGTCAGCTTCTGCAGCTCTGCACCCAATGCGGCAAGAATCTTCTGCATAGTATCAGGATCAAGACTTACATAGGAACCTCGGTCGGTACGCTGAACGGCACCGGCAATGCGATTCTCAATGGTAGGGTCAAGTGTGATACATGTAAGCTGATTATTCTGGGTATATTGCTGAGTGATTTGTCGAGACAATGCGTGTCTTACGTACTCAGTTAAAATCTCAGTATCCTTGGTGGCACGGGCATAATCCGCCAGTACCTCCAAAATAGTGGCCATATCCCTGATAGACACACGCTCCCGCAGGAGATTTGCCAATACCTTCTGAATTTCACCCACACTCATCAGGTCAGGCACAATCTCGTCCACAAGGGTAGAGTTGGTCTTGCGTGCATTATCAATAAGATTCTGGGTCTCCTGACGGCCAAGGATTTCATCGGCATGAGCCTTGATAACCTCAGTCAGATGAGTTGCCAGAACAGATACAGCATCTACTACAGTATAACCATTCAACTCAGCCTGCTCCCTTGATGCTTCTGGAATCCAGAGTGCCGGCAAGCCAAAAGCAGGCTCCTGTGTCTCAATTCCCTGAATTTCCTCAAACACAGTACCTGAATTCATCGCCAAGAAGTGGTCTAGTAATAATTCGCCCTTCGCTATCTCAATTCCTTTAAGTTTTATAATATATGCGTTAGGTTTTATCTGAATATTATCACGAATACGAATGGTCGGAACCACCAAGCCCAGTTCCAATGCGCATTGACGCCTAATCATAACAATACGGTCCAAAAGGTCACCGCCCTGTCCCGTATCAACCAACGGAATCAAGCTGTAACCTATTTCCAGCTCCATAGGGTCAACCTGCAGGAGAGAAACAATATTTTCCGGCTTGGTAGCCTCGGTTTTACTCTTTTCCTTTTTCTGAACAGTGGCAGTTTCCTCCACCTCTTTTTGTCCTCTTGTCTTCTGATAACCAACAAAGGCACAGACTGCAGCCAAAATACTGAATGGCAGTCCTGGAAGACCTGGAACCAGTGCCAGTGCCAAAAGCACACCGGCAACGATGAAGAATACGCGGTCATGACGTCCCAGCTGAGTAACAAGGTCATGCCCCAAATTGCTGTCAGAAGCAGCACGGGTAACGATAATACCAGTTGCAGTGGAAATCAACAGAGCTGGAATCTGATTTACCAAGCCCTCACCTACAGTAAGCAGTGTATAGTTGGTAAGAGCCTGCTGGACTGTAAGATTTCTCTGAACCATACCGATGATAAAGCCACCGGTTATATTAATTAAAATAATGATTATAGCCGCAATAGCATCACCTTTTACGAACTTACTGGCACCATCCATGGCTCCATAGAAGTCAGCCTCGCGCTGAATCTTCATTCTGCGCTCACTGGCTTCAGCATCGGTAATGGCACCCTGGTTAAGGTCAGCATCGATGGACATCTGCTTACCAGGCATTGCGTCCAAAGTGAATCGTGCAGATACCTCGGCAACTCGCTCGGCGCCCTTGGTAATAACGATAAACTGAATGATAATCAGAATTATGAATATAATGAAGCCTACTACTGCATTACCACCAACTACGAAGTTACCGAAGGACATGATTACCTCACCGGCGTAGCCCTCCAGCAAAATAAGTCTGGTGGAGGATACGTTCAGTGCCAATCGGAACAAGGTGGTAATCAAAAGCAGTGATGGGAACACGGACAAATCCAGTGCCTCCACATTATATATAGCCGCCATTACTACTATCAGAGCCAAAGTGATGTTCATACACAGCAGCAAATCCAGCAGCATGGTTGGCAGCGGAATTATCATCATTACAACGATGGTAACAATACCTACTGCTACCATTATGTCACTGTATTTAGTTATAAAACTGCCCTTTTCCTGGGCAGCCGTTTCGGGAGCAGCCATGTTGTTCTCCTAATGTATCAATAAAACTTACGCGTAATATCTGTTCTTTTTCTTCAGCCTGTATACATACGCCAAAACCTCAGCCACAGCCTTGTACAGCTCCTGAGGAATGGCAGCACCGATTTCCACGGCGGCGAAGAGGGCTCTCGCCAAAGGCTTGTTTTCCACAATAGGAACATTGCTTTCCCTGGCAATGGCCTTGATTTTCTGGGCGACCAAATCCTGCCCCTTTGCTATAACAATAGGAGCAGACATACCCGACTGATATTTTAAGGCAACAGCAAAGTGAGTAGGGTTTGTTACGATTACGTCAGCCTGAGGAACCTCCTGCATCATACGTGCCATAGCCATCTGACGCTGCTTCTGACGAATCTTGCCCTTAATCTTAGGGTCACCTTCCTGCTGCTTGAATTCTTCCTTTACCTCCTGCTTGGACATTTTCAAATCCTGCAGGTTCTGCCACTTCTGATAGGCAAAATCCATTACCGCCATGACAATAAATACGCCTATAATCTTAAATGCCAGAAAAAATATGGTATCCGACATCTTATTTAGCCCGGCGAATATATCCATGTAAATGAGCTTCGGTATCTGGAAAACCTCATCTTTAAGATAAGTGATAATAAAGTAGCCTATTATTATTATCTTAAGCAAAGACTTAATGAGCTCCACCAGTGAACGCTTGGAAAACATTCGCTTGGCGCCATTAATAGGATTGAGCTTATTAGGGTCAAAGCTGATGGTTTCTGTGGAAAAATTAAGACCCACCTGTGCCAGATTCATTGCCAAGCCGATAATCATAATAAATACCATCAGCGGAATGGAGGTCTTGGCCAAAAGGATTATCATGCCGATAAACATCTGCATGATGGATTCCTCATTTATATCAACATTTAAGTTGCCATAAATATAGGTCGAATAATTCATTATCTCGGCCACAGCATTGCCGCCAAGAACTTTAAGTACCATAAAGCCGGCCAACAACACGAAGGCAGCATTTATTTCCTGACTTTTACCAACCTGACCTTTTTTGCGGGCATCGGCCTTACGCTTGGCAGTTGGTTCCTCGGTTTTTTCACCGGCGAACAGCTGCAGATCAAACTGGAAAAGAGGTTGTCTGTATTTTTTATTGTATTGCCCGTAAGGCGATGGTGATGTTTCCATACATCTCATTGAACAACACATCCAAGAATAATATATAAAATGGAATAACGATTGCCAAGGTGAAGGTACCAATGACAATCTGCATTGGAATACCTACAACGAAGATATTCATCTGTGGCATCGTACGGGCCAATATACCAAGGGACACATTCGTAAGAAGTATGGCGAAGGTAATCGGCATGGCTATCTGTACTCCGGTTAAGAATATGTTGGCGGTAAAATCTATTATTAAATCCGTGATGGCAGCATCATAATGTATACCCACCATTGGTATGACATCAAAGCTCCTGATTACAGCCGTCAATAACATATGATGGCCGTTGGTCACCAGAAAAACTATCATAGTAAGATAGTAGAGAAATGTACCAATCAGCGGATTTTGCTGACCAGAGGTAGGATCCATTTCATTTACCACCGCAAAACCCACCTGCATATCCATTATCTTACCAGCCATGGTAACACATTGAAGACACACATAGCACACAAAGCCTATAAGCCAGCCCACAAACAGTTCGGAAAGCACTGACAATGAATAGGCAAACAGTGACATAGGTGCCTCTATAGGGTGGTTCTGGTCTATCACCGGAAACATAACCAGTGATATGGCAAAACAAGCCCCAGCCCTAAAATATATAGGTATATTCTGGCTGCCGTAGAATGGCGCAATCAGGAACATACCGCTAATCCGAGTCATCATTAACAGGAAAACAGCGGCATGATTTTGCAACAAATCGAAAAAATCCACTTATTTTACCTCATTGAACCTAGCCTATATAAGTTGGCAGATTTACAAAAACATTTGTAAAATATTCCACCATAATTCTGAGCATCCAAGGACCAAAAATCAATATGGCCACAAATACTGCCACAATCTTTGGAATAAAGGCCAAGGTCTGCTCCTGAATGGAGGTGGTAGCCTGGAATACACTGACCATCAGACCAACAGCCAGGCCTAGTCCCAGCATTGGGGCAGATACCAAAAGTACCACCCTTAAGGCCTCCTGGGCCATCTGTATTACAAGATCTCCCGACACCTAATCATCCCCTAATGAAAACTTATTATCAAGGACTTTATCAGCAAGTGCCATCCATCCACCAGAACGAACAGCAATATCTTAAACGGCAATGAAATCATTACCGGCGGCAGCATCATCATACCCATGGACATGAGGGTACTGGCCACAATCATATCTATTACGATAAATGGAATATAAATCATAAAGCCCAGCTGAAATGCTGTCTTTAGCTCACTTATCATAAAGGCCGGAATCAACGTAAAGGTGGACACTTCCTCTGGTCCGTTTGGACGAGGGGCATCAGCCAAATTTACGAACATTGCCAGATCAGCTTCCCTGGTCTGCTTAAACATAAATTCCCTGATAGGCTCCACCACATTATCAAGGGCCTCCTCCTGGGTTATCTGCCCTGCAAGATAGGGCTGTAGGCCATTTTCATAGCCCTGATTCCAGTAAGGGGCCATTATATAAAATGTAAGAAATAAGGATAATCCTATAATTACCATGTTTGGCGGTGTTGTCTGTGTGGACATGGCGTTACGCAAAAATCCAAGGACAACAACAATCCTGATAAAGGCTGTAGTCATTATCAGAATTGAAGGAGCGATGGACAAAATGGTCAATACCGCCATGAGCTGCAGAGTCACTGCAACATCCTGAGGATTATCCGAAGATCCAACATCAATATTCACATTAGGAATAAGAGGTGCCGCACTGGCATCTCCTACAAATAAAAAAAAGAAAAGCAGGCTTCCTCCTACTAAGAGTAGCCGCTGCAGCTTTGTCAAGCCTCACAACCCCTATCTTCTGCGATTCAAACCATCACGAATAAACGATGGAACCCTCTTGGTCAGCTCATCCAAGGATGACAGCTGGCTGGCAAACATTCCTGTTTCTATGGGCTGAACAACTGACTGTTTCCTAAGCCGTTCGATTTCTTCAGGATCAGTCACTTCACCCAACAGGGTAACCTGCTGGTCCGTAACACCCAGCATTAAAATCTTTCCTGCCAACTCAACAACACATACTGATTTATGTGGCCCCAGGGGTAAATGCTCCAACATTCTGCCACCATTGTTATTGACACTCTGTCCGAATCTGCCACCTAAAAATTTAGACGCAAAATATGCCATGACAACCACAAAGGCAAACACAACCACAAGGCTGATAACGTATGCCAATGTCGACCACCATGACATTTGAGAAGGTTTTGGATCGGCATTCTCATATCCAGACAGATAGCCACCGCCACCTGCTGAATCAGCTGCCGCCAGACAATCTGGCGACAGCACTGATAACACCAATATAAAAATACATAGGACAGATGCCATGGAGCAGAAACGTCTCCAGTTAATCATCAGCCAACTGCTTTACGAACAGCTTCAAGAACACGGTCAGCCTGGAAAGGCTTTACGATAAAGTCGCGGGCACCGGCCTGAATAGCCTCGATAACCATTGCCTGCTGGCCCATAGCGGAGCACATAACAATCTTTGCGTTAGGATCAATCTTTCTGATTTCCTTAACTGCGCTGATGCCGTCCATCTCTGGCATGGTAATATCCATAGTGGTAAGGTCTGGCTTCAGCTCCTGATACTTTTCAAGTGCCTTGGCGCCATTCTCTGCCTCGCCAACTACTTCATATCCATTCTTGGATAAAATATCTTTTACCATCATTCTCATGAATGCTGCATCATCAACTACTAATACTCTTACTGCCATTTGTCATCTCTCCTCATTAAATATTCTCATATTTTGAATTGAAATTATACTTACCTTAATATACTTAATTATATCTTAATCAACGAGATTTAACAAGTATTACTGTTTTGTAACACATCTATGGAATTACAAGCTCTGTACTCTTTCCATAGGACTTACAATTTCTGTAATACGAACACCAAAGTTCTCGTCGATTACAACGACTTCGCCCTTGGCTGTGAGCTGGCCATTTACATGAATGTCAACTGGCTCACCAGCCAATTTGTCCAGCTCGATAATCGAACCAGTGGAGAATTCCAAAATCTCCTTAATGGACTTTTTAGCACGTCCCAATTCAACAGTAACCTGCAATGGAACATCCTGAATGAGGCTGATATTTGCTGTATTGACCACGGTAGGTTCGTTGGTCAAAGGAGCAAACTGTGCGCTCTGTACTGGGACTCCAGCGCCAACCACAGCAGAATTTGCGTACTGTGCTGGTGGAGCGTACATTGGCTGTGGTGCAGCCATCATCTGAGGTGGTGGCGGTGCCATTGGGGCCGCCTGAGGTGGTGGTGGAGGTGGTGCAGCCGCTGGAGCTGGTGTTGGAGCAGGAGCAGGAGCTGCCGCTGGGGCAGGTGCTGCTGGTGCTGGAGCAGGCTCCGGTTCTGGCTCTTCCTCTGGCTGAGCTCCTCCATTCATAAGGAACTCTACCATTTCCTTAGCCACCTCCACCGGGAGAATCTGCATAATCTCACTATCAATGAGACCATCCACTTCCATCCTGAAGGAAATCTTTGCCACTGGCTCAGACTGGCTAAGAAGCTCGCTCACCTCACTGTTTGGCTCCGTACCGAAGTCAACCAGATTAACCTTTGGTGGCGAAATATCAATCTTTTTATTAAACATGGTAGACAATGAGGTAGCAACTGTACCCATCATCTGGTTCATGGATTCGCCCACTGCACTCATGTGAATCTCAGTGAGCTCTCCAGGTGGGTTAAGGCCATCACCGCCCATCATCAGATCGGCAATGATGGAAGCATCCTGAGCCTGAATGGCCAGAATGTTGTTACCATTTATACCAATTACATATCCTACCTCAACTACCAGATAAGGCATTGGGTACTCATCCTTGATGAGCTGCATGGTAGCCATGGAAACTGTAGGAGTGGTAATGTTCACCTTATGGCCAAGAAGTACGGACAAGGTTGTGGCCGCACTGCCCATGGATATATTACCTATCTCTCCTAAAGCATCTTTCTCTATATCTGAAAGCATGCCATCAACATCTGCCCCAGCATCGGAAGGAGCCGGTGCCGCTTCAGTAGGCTCTGGATCACTGCTTCCAGAAGATCCGCCGCCATTCATAAGCGCATCAATCTCCTCCTGTGTAAGCATATCACCCATTAGTGCCTTCATCTCCTTCCGTCTTAATCAATTTCGTAATCTGCACTGCAGATCGTTTGCCGGATGTACCCGGCCGACACAAGAATTTTGTATCATTTCCTATAATACATTTCAGCTCGTCATCAACCTTGGTATCCAGCTGTAAAACATCACCATAGCTTAATGACAGGAATTCACGAACTGAAATATCGAATTGTCCCATCTGAACTATCACAGGAACCTTTGTCTTTCTAAGCTTTTCTCTGATAATATCAGTATTTCCAGGGTGATCCTCCCTGCTGACATTAGCAGATACCCAGAAGGTTGTGGTCAGCTTGGACATGATAGGCTCAAGTACAAGGTATGGAATACAAATATTTAGGAAGCCTTCTACTGAACCAATCTGTGCTTTCAGTGTAATGATAACAACCATATCACTTGGTGGAACAATCTGGGCAAACTGAGGGTTTGACTCCATTGCCTCCATCTTGGGATTAAACTGAACAACATTGAACCACGCTTCTCTAAGATGTCCCAAAGCCTTATCAAAAATCCTTCTGATAACGGCCTCCTCAATCTCAGTGAGTACCCGCGGCTTGATGGTATTTTCTCCTTGACCGCCAAATACCCGGTCTATAATTGAAAAAGCAATACCAGAGTTCATCTCCAAAATAATATTGCCCTTAAGAGGCGGTACTGCCAATATTCCAATAACACTAGGGTTTGAAAGCGATTGGACAAATTCCTGATATGTCAACTGCTCAACTGACACAACCTCTACAGATACCAGCGCACGCAAATAGGTGGACAGGTACGTATTAAATAGGCGTGCAAAGTTGTCATGCAGCATATTTAATGTTCTAATCTGATCTTTGGAGAACTTATCTGGACGCTTGAAGTCGTAAGTTTTAACCTTTTTCTGGTTTTCTTCCTTCTTCATCTCCTCAGCATCGGCTTCACCAGAAGCGAACTGAGCCAGCAGTTTATCTATTTCAGATTGTGAGAGTACATCATCTGCCAAGCTTCATCCCCCTTTCCTTCTCAAGATATATATAATGTAACATTTTTACTGAAGCATAAAGCTGGTGATGTAAACATCATAAACACTGCCCTCGCCGAGAGCCTTGTTTACCTCACTCTTAATCTTGGCCTTTAAATCGTCCTGCTTGTTGGCATCAAGCTCCTCAATCTTTACAGTGCGAAGAATCTGCAGGGTGGAGTCCATAATCTTGGTTTCAGCCATAGGGACAAGCTTGCCATCCTTTACGACCTCTTCCTTCTCAGGATTCAGCTCCATAACTACACCGACCTTTAAAAATCTGCTGGCCTTAATGCCACCAACATTGACAATCATACCTTCCTTGGGATCGCCGAGCTTAACAAAAACGCCAGGATCGTGATTCTTCACTTCACCACCTGCTACGTTAGAGCCGTTGGACATCACCTGAGTGGTAATGAAAAAGGAAATACCGCCGGCCAGTATCAGGCCAAAAAGAATAAGAACTACTACTATAATGATAGGAAACTTCTTGCTTTTACCACCTGCTTCAGGAGCCGGTTCCTCGATCTTTTCTTCATCAGCCATTCTATGTCACTCCTTCATTTTTTATCTATACCATTGACGAGAATCCTTTCTCATCAAAATATATTCAATATTATTATTTTACCAATTCTATGGCAAAATACAACTACTTATTTAAACCAGGCTCTCTTATACTTTACCACCTGGCGAACAACCTCTTCCATTGGCTCTTCCACAATAATCTTCTTGCCGTTGGTGAGGGTAATAACAGTATCTGGTGTTTCCTCTATTGTTTCAATTATTTCAGCATTAAGTACAAATTCTGCCTTCTGTTTTTTTTCTGAATTAAATCTTGTAAGCTTAATCATAACTAAGCTCCCCCTTAGAACATTGTAATACTTATTGGCAGGTGCAGGAAGCACCTGCCAATAAATATTTGAAAAACCCTTTTAAAGTCCTAATTACTAAGACCTATTTATTATCTCTTCATGTTGATGAGGTTCTCCAGCATCTCATCGGATACGGTAATAATCTTGGAGTTGGACTGGAAACCACGCTGGGTGATAATCATGTTACTGAATTCCTCGGCCACATCTACATTGGACATTTCCAGTGCAGATGCCGTAATGGTAGCACCGAAGCCCTCTGCCGTACCGATATTAGGAGTGCCAGAGTTCTGGGACTCAATATAGAGGGAATTACCCTTCTTGGTAAGACCAGGAGCATTAGTGAACTGAGCCACAGCAATCTGAGCCTCCTTACGGAGTACACCATTGGTATAGGTACCAACAACCGTACCGGATTCATCGATTGTTACAGTGTCCAGAGTACCAGATGCATAGCCGTTACCTTCAGCATTTACGGTACTTGAGTTAGCATACTGGGTCAAATTAGAAAAATTAACAGTTACCTGCTGGTCAGCAGCACCATTGCCATAAGTCAAATTCAAAACACCAGGAGAGCCTAATGCGGAATAAGCACCAGACGAAGTAAATGGAACTTCAACATCAGGCATATCAAGCTTAGTCTCTGTACCATCAGCTTCTTGTATAGTAGAACTTGCCAGCTTAGCCACCCACAAATTATCATCCTTATAGCTCTTCTCAAGAGTTATTGGAACAACATGCTTAGTACCAAGTGAATCATAAACGTTAACCGTAGTTGAAAGTGGAATACTATCACCTACAATATAATTGCCAGATGTTACTGTCTGAGTTGTTCCATCCGACAGTGTTAACACTGTGGAAACAATCTTAGTACCTGATTCTGAAGCACGGGCAATCGATTTTACGGTATTAGCATAATGAATCCCCTTAATAGTATTATTGGTAACCGTATCACCAGACTTAACAGTGTATGGATTGGTGTAGCCTGAAGGAGAATAATTATATCCCTGGAGAGTTAGCTTAGCACCCGCTGATGCATTACTAATTCCAGCAATCTTAAAATTATTAAAAAGGTAGTTTGTACCAGGAGTGTAGGTTGTTCCACTCGGAACAATCACCGAGGTAACAGGCTGAGTATCAGATGTAACAAATGTTAATGTCTGGGTTCCATCTGCATTATCAGTAACAGTAGCTATTTCAGCTTGATGCGGATACGACCCTCCAACAGTATAAGTATTACCTGCAGTGCTAGCAAAACTAATACTGGATGGCTGTATTCCATTGTATGCCTCTGTATTTACAGTAAAAGTAACATCTCCATCACTAACAGATTGAGCACTATTGATGGTAAAGTCTGTCGGTACATCCGTAGTCTTAGCGGGAACAGGGAATACTGTATTGGTAGAACTCAATGTAGCAGTCTCTGTAGCACCAAGAGTATATACACCACCATTTAAGGCATAGCCCTCCAAGTTCAGTTTAGCACCTGTTTTTGCTGTTATTCCTGTAACATTGCACTTTTTGAAATAGAATATATCGCCATCTTGATACTTTCCATTTTGTGGTTCTGGTACAGTTACCGATTGTATAGGCTGACCACTATCTGTAACAAACGATAATGTAACAGTTCCATCTGAATTTGCAGTTACTCCACCAGGTTTAATAGTAGCCTGATGTGTATACAAATCACCAATCATATTTGAACTGCCTACAGTTGCATCCACATCAATGGTAGTTCCTGATGGCTCTATATTATATGGCACATCAAGAGACAATTTAACATCTCCGGCAGTTGACGAAGTAACAGTATTTACTTTGTATTCAATTGGCGTCGTATACGTATCACCAGTGGTATAGGTTGGTGTTAAGGAAGGTGGATATACTTTGGTAAAAGTCTGTCCATCGGCCAATTCTATTGTTATTGTTACGTCCTCACTGCCAGTACTATTTGCCTTTGGACTCAAATCAACCTCCTGCCCCTTTACATTTGCAGAACCAGAAGTACCATCTGCATAAGTATAAGTAATATTAGTTATACCTGCGGATGAAGAATTTAAATTATTAACATAATTCACCACATCTGTAGATGAAGACGGCATGGTTTTACCAGCGCGAATCTGAATATTAGATGTATCACCATTAGTATTAATGGAATTATGATCCGTAGCAGAAGCATTTGAATAGCCCTGAACATACAAACCTTCTGCATTTACCAAATTACCCTCAGCATCAAAGTTAAAGGCACCATTACGGGTGTAATAGGTCTGCTCACCCTGTTTTACCACAAAGAGAGCGTTACCGGAAAGGCACAAATCGGTGTTAATCCCAGTACTCTGTACGGAGCCGTCCTTGAAGTTTACATCAATGGCAGAAACCTTGGAGCCAAGACCAATCTGCTTAGGGTTGGTACCGCCAGTGGTCCCAGAAGCCTGGGATGCAGCGATAAGGGTCTGGCTAAGAGAATCCTCAAAGTTTACACGGGAGGATTTAAAACCGGTGGTATTTACGTTGGAAATATTGTTACCAATAACATCCATACGGGTCTGATGATTTTTAAGACCGGAAACGCCGGAAAAAAGTGAACGCATCATAATGAATCAATCTCCTTTTCTTGTTCTGATGCGGCTGTGTGTTAAAGGACATCTGTCATTCCGTCCTTTAAGCTCTCCATATAGGTCCAAGCTTACAATATGGCCGCACTGTCAATATTCGTAAAAATGTTTTCTTTTGCACTTGATCCATCCATGGCGGTAATTACAGTCCTGTTGGCGACACTGACAACTAAAGCGGTATCATTCATGTAGATAACAGATTCCTTAGCTCCCTTTTCAGCCATCCTGGCTACCGTGTCATCCAACTTCACAAGGTCCTCTTCACTGAAATTCAGATTTCGGTCATTAAGCCTCTGAATTGCATGATTTGAAAACATCACCTTGTTGGAGCTTTCCTTTAACAAGCTGGCAAAGGATGCTCCCTTGTTTACTGCTGAACCAGTAGTGGTTCGGCGACTACTGAGACTGGAATTTTCCACTGGCAAAATGGGTTGTGACGGAAAATAAATTCGTGGGTCACTCATATTCTGCCTCCAATACTGTTATACACCATCGCCTACGCGAGTAATATTTGCAATCTCTACCTTGGTCTGCATCTCAGAACCATCAGCAGCCTTAACAGTTGCAATAACAGAGGTCTGTCCATCAGTAACACTTACACCGCTAACCTTGCCCTCATAGAAATTGTTGCTGCCATCATGCCACTGGATATTCTTGCCAATCATGCTGCTAAGCTGTCCCACCAATACGGAGGAATCGATGTTTTCCACAAGAGAATAAACATCACCCAGCTTGGATGCTACATTGGTCATCTGCTCCAAGGAGGAATACTGGGCCAGCTGTGCCAAATATTCGGTGTTGTCCATTGGAGAAAGGGGATCCTGATACTGCATCTGGGTTACCAGCAGGGAAAGGAACGCATCCTTGTCCAGCTCGTTCTTCTTGCCAACCTCGGAGGCCTTTACACCCTGGGTAGACTTGTAGGTTTCCAGATCATAGGTCTTACCATCTACAGTAATGGTATTTAATGAATTTGCCATATATTTCTCTCCTTTCTGAAATTTTATACTGCGTAATCAACGCCATTGGAAATCTTGTTGCCTTCGCTGTCGCGAATGACCTCGGTGGCCTTGTTTACCGGCTCTGCTGCAAGATTCTCCACATCATCCTCAAATTCTTTCAGGTCAATCTGCTGGCTTCTGACATTCTGCTGTTCCTGCTGCTGATAATAGCCCTGGCTCTGCCCCTCCGGGAGCTGTCCATCGGAAAGACCAGTCTGTACCTCTACACTGTCAACCTTGATTCCCTGCTCATTCAGCTCCTTCTGTAGCTGAATCATTGAGGTTTCAAGCATCACCCTCACCTGAGCGTTGTCAGTGTGGAAGGTGGCAGTTACACCGCCGTTGCTGTTTACAGCAACCTTCAGAGTCAAATCACCAAGATGTCTTGGATTCAGCTTGATTACCATTTCGGTGTTTTCAGCATTACGGAGAAGTCTGGCCTGCTCCACAATCTGCTGAGTGATCTGATAATCAGCTCTGGTCTGACTCACGTTCTGCTGACCCGGAAGCTGGGCTGTGTTGTCAGCGGTCTGGGTCTGAACATTGGAAACATTTGCGGCTTGGGCTGCATCCATACGGTTGGTGAAGGTTGTTTCTTCACTTTCTGTTGGCTGAGCCTGTGGTACTGCCATGGTCTCAGTGTCTGTTGACTGTGGGAAGCCCTGCTGAGACTGCTGTCCATCCGGATTTAAGCCCTGCTTGGCCTCATTACCAGTTACCACTTGAGTCTGCTGACCAATAAGGTTGTTCATATCCTCCACAATAGTTTTCTGAGGAGCCGTTTCAACAGCCTTCGTTTCCTGTGCTACAACCCTGCCGGACAAAACTGCCAGCAGCTGCTGTTCCTTGGTCATGTCTCCTGAATTCACTACCTGGGAGCCATCTGGTGCAGTTACCTTTTCCACTGGCTGCACTGGTTTTAACAGTGCCTCAATGGACTTAGGCTGGTGCAGCTCTGGCTGATTCACCTGTGGCTGTGCGTTTTCACTTTGAGCCATTGGCTGTGCCTCTGCCTCAGTTACTACAGTGTCATCAACCACCACATTTGTCTTTGCAGTATCCTGTGCCTTTACCTCAGTCTGAATGGACTGCTGCTGGAGCTGGGTAGCTGCTGTTGGCTGCTGTAATTCCTGGGCTGCTGCACTAACCTCTGGTGTTGTGGTATCCACCTGCGCCATCTGCCGAATTGGCTGCTCCAATGCTACTGCTGTTGCCTCAGTCTGAAAAGTCTGCTGCTGGAGCTGAGTAGC
>DFHJ01000079.1:5778-16978 GCA_002372665.1 Anaerovibrio lipolyticus | reverse complement strand
TGCTGTTGGCTGCTGTAATTCCTGAGCTACTGCACTAACCTCCGGGGCTGTGGTATCCACCTGTGCCATCTGCTGAACTGGCTGTTCCATAGCTACTGATGTTGCCTCGATCTGAACTGGCTGCTCCAATGCTACTGAAGCTGCCTCAGTCTGTATCTGCTGAGCGGAAGTGGTCAGTTCTGCCAATGGAAGCTGAACCACAGTGGCAGCCACTGCTTCGGCTGTCATTTCTTCTGCTGCCTCATCCACCACCTCAGCTACTGCCTCTTTGGCACCAGCAGCTATTTTGGTATCAACCTTTTCAGAGCTGTTCTGCACTGCTTTTTCGGCTGCAGGATTTTCTACAGCCTCCTTGGCAGCCTGAGCCAGCTTGTCATCCTTTGCTACATCCTTTGCTGCATCCTTAGCAGCATCGTTGGTGGCGTCCTTGGTAACGTCCTTCAGTTCAGATGAGAAGTCCTTGCCCTGCTTGCCAGTGGATGCCTTGCGGCCCTCAAAGGCAGTGTTGACATTTTTCTGCTGTACGTTGGCCTGTGGCGCAGCGGGTGCGGCAGTAAAGAGATTTGTACTTACGTTTGTTCCCATGAATTCACCTCCTTAAAATTTAAAAATATATATGATCAACACCTCATCCACCGCTCTTACAGGACTAGCTTTTCGTAGCAAGCGGTCCCCCTTCCCCTAAAGGGGAAGGCTTATAAGGTGCTTAACCATTAAGATTATTTTATCAAAAGAAGATTAAATCATAATTAAGAAAGATTTTTTATTGATTAACTATATCCTTATTCAGGATTACCACTCTGATTCTGCCCAGGCTGTGGTGGATTCTGCATAACCCGCTTTGGTGCACCGTTATACATAATCTTGGTAATATTGGCTGCCCGGTCAGTATCAAACTTGGTGAGAACCTGGGATACCTGGGACTCATCCATACGCTGAAGGATGGAAATAACAATGTCATCGTCCATGGTTTCCATAATCTTGGCAGCTTCCTCCGGCTTCATTTCGTTGTAGAGACGGGCCAGCTTGGAAACACGTTTCTTTTCTTCAGCCTGTCTTTCCTTGGTCTGCTTTTCTATTTCTTCCTTGGAAAGAACCACTGGCTTGGACTTGGTTTTGGCACCAGCCTTCTTGTCATCCTTCTTGGTTTCGGTACGCTTTTCCGCCTCATCCACAGAGGATTCACCATCTTCCACCGGTCTTACAAAATATTCTCCTATAATCGGCAGCTCATAAAGACCATATTTTTCATTTGCTTCATTGGTGTCAATAATCCTGAAATAGATGCCTAAAAAGAAGCCAGCAATGATTATTATAAACAGCACCAGGGCTATCAGAAGAAACTTCAATATTTTTTTGAATTTACTTGGCTTTTTCCCAGCTTCGCCATTCTGATTCTCGTCCATTAAATCCACCCTATATATCTATTATCGATAAATATCCAGTACCTTATTTACATAATTTTGGGTCTCAATATACGGAGGAACCCCACCATAATCCTTAACGGCCTGAGGACCGGCATTGTATGCGGCCACGGCCTTTTTCACATCCCCATTGAAGGTATCAAGCATTTCCTTTATATACTTGGCACCACCATCAATGTTCTGCTGCTTGTTATATGGGTCAACTCCCAAAGCTGCAGCAGTGTCCGGCATAAGCTGCATAACACCAACAGCTCCTGCAGAGGATACGGCCTCCTGATTGCCACCGGATTCAGTCTGGGCAATGGCTGCCACAAGACGTGGATCAACATGGTACTTGGAGGCAGCTTCATTTATAAGTGCAGAGGTATCTCCTCCAAAGGAGGTGGCCTCCACCTTGGTGCCACTAAAATCCTTGGTAGGGTCCAGCTTGCCCTCCGCTGCCTTCAGCTCTGCAGCAAAGGAGTTTTTCCCGGCAGCATTGGCATTGTAGGCAGGCTTGCTGAGACCGAATCTGTCATTGAGCTCATTAATGCGCTGGACAACGCTTTCCAGCCCTTCTATTCTCATCATACTAAATCACCTTCACATATACAGATGTGTTACCCCATATTTCGGAAATAGAGCTGACCGCCGATTTCATCCAGCACCTTCTGTTCCTCAAAGAGAACCTCAGCCATGTATTGCTGGAACCGTTTTTCTTTCAGCTGTTCAATGCTCTTAAGCTTGTTCATTATCTTCACCAGCTCTGCCATGCGCTTTTGCCTTTCCGCCTGACATTCCATAATGTAATGCTGCTGTTGTTCTATCTGTTCTCGCTTATAGTTGAAGAAGCTGTTATAGGTCATCAGAGTTCCCACGGTGATGGTTCCCTTGCTGGTAAGGGCATCGTAATCCTTATGGCCCTGGGCCATCTGCTCAAGCAATTCCTCCAGGTGATGTCTTGCTTCTTCAACCTTTTTGGTGGAGGTGGCCAGTTCAACCTGGGCCTGGTCCTTATTCATTTTGGTAACCTTCAAAAGGGTTTCCAACTGGAACCGAAACTTTTTCATGCTTCACTGCCTCCACCGTTTTTATACTAGATGGCTTCCAATCTTTCTATGGTTTCATCGAAGCCCTGAACCTCGAATACCCCCTGACAAAGGAAGTCATTTATGGCATCTATTTTCTGTATGGCTTCGTCAATTTTCGGGCTGGAGCCCTTGACGTAAGCGCCAATGTGTATCAAATCCTCGGCGTCCTTATATACTGCCATAAGGGCCCTTAGCTTTCGGTTGGCATCCATGTGTTCAGCCGGCACAACGGCTGACATTACACGGGAGACGCTGGCCAAAACATCTATGGCCGGGAAATGGTTCTGAGCCGCAATGTTTCTTGAAAGCACTATATGACCATCAAGAATGCTTCGCACCGCATCGGCTATTGGCTCATTCATATCATCACCATCAACCAGTACGGTATAAATACCGGTTATGGAACCCTTTTCACTAGTACCGGCTCTCTCCAAAAGTCTTGGAAGAAGTGCAAATACTGACGGGGTATAGCCTCTTGTGGCTGGTGGCTCACCAACGGTAAGTCCCACCTCACGCTGAGCCATGGCAAATCGGGTTACTGAGTCCATCATGAGAATAACCTTACGGCCCCTGTCGCGGAAATATTCCGCAATGGCAGTGGCTGTCATGGCACCCTTGATACGTACCAGTGCAGGCTTATCTGAGGTAGCTACTACTACCACAGAACGCTTTAAGCCCTCTTCACCCAAATCACGCTCGATAAACTCCTTTACCTCACGACCACGCTCCCCCACCAGTGATATTATACTGATGTCGGCTTCGGTATTACGGGCTATCATGGACAGAAGGGTGGATTTACCAACACCACTACCGGCCATAATACCAATTCGCTGACCCTGTCCCATGGTTATAAGGCCATCAATGGCCCTTACCCCAACATAAAGGGACTCCTTAATAACCGGCCTGTCAAGGGGGGCCGGTGGGTCAGCCTGAAGGGGATATTCCTCCTTGCAAAGGATGGGCCCCTTGCCATCTATAGGATTTCCCAGACCGTCGATTACCCTTCCCAAAAGCTCCGGGCCAACCTTGACCTGGAGAACCTTCTGGGCCGATACAACCTCACAGCCTGGTCCGATACCCTTGGAATCCCCCAAGGGCATAAGGAGAACCTTACCATCCCGAAAGCCTACTACTTCAGAAGGAACTGGCTCCACATTGGGAAAATGTGACTTAACATAGCACAATTCACCCATGCTGACATTTGGCCCCTGGCATTCAATAACCAGACCAACCATCTGTACCACCTTGCCTATCATACGCATAGGCTTGCTGTTTTCAACTGCATCAGTAAACTTTTTCAGGTTGATTTCCATTATTTCATAACATCCCTAATAGACTGCTCAATTACTTCAAGCTGAGTGCTCAGCCTGGCATCTATAGTTCCATTAGGTGACTCAACAACCACATCACCTAATTTCAAGGTTTCATCGGATTCAATGGTCAGCTCGCACTTTCCCTCCATGGTGGTAAGGTAATCGGAGCGGGCCATAAGCACCAATTCATAGGCCTCAGGGCAAACCCTGACAGTAATTTGGGGCTGGTCCTTGACCTTTTCGATGGCATTTTGCACCAATGGCAACACCATCTGTGGTATATCAATAAAATGCTGTGGAATGACTTTATTGGCAATTTCAATGACCATTTCAGCAATGGTATTTTCCGCCTTTGTTACATAATCAAGAGCCTCCTGCTGGGCCACCTTTATGGTGTTCTCAGCTTTGGCATTGGCATCAACAATGATATGTTGCTGTTCCTCTTTGATCTGCTCCATGCCCTCCTGACGGCCGGCTTCAATGCCTTCCTGTCTTCCGGCTTCCCTAGCTTCATCTTTTATCTTATCCGCCTGGGTGGTGGCTTCAGAAATAATTTTCTCTGCCTCGACCCGGGCTTCCTGTCTTGTGATCTCACTGGCTATTTCAGCATCCTTGAGCTTTTGAATGGCCGCCTCCTCCTTACGGCGGATGTTGGCCAACATATTTTCACGAGCTTCTTCGCTCATCTCCGGAGAATCTTCTTCTGCCTGCTCCTTGGGACGCTCAAACTTGGGAGTCTCCACTATATGAGGATCATCCTTCCAGACTACACCTTTCAGCACCCTAGACAATCATTTCGTCACCCTTTCCACGGGAAATAACAATCTCGCCCTTTTCTTCCAGACGACGGATGACATTTACGATACGCTGCTGAGCTTCCTCAACGTCGCGAATCTTAACAGGGCCCATGAACTCGATTTCTTCACGCAGCATATCGCCGGCACGCTTGGACATGTTCTTGAAGACCTTGCCCTGAACATCGGAATTGGTAGCCTTGAGGGCCAAGGAAAGGTCCTTGGTATCCACCTCGCGGAGTACCATCTGAAGGGAACGGTCGTCGATCATTACAATGTCCTCGAATACGAACATGAGCTTCTTGATTTCTTCGGTGAGCTCTGGGTTGTCCACTTCCAGGGCATCCACGATACCCTTCTCTGTAGCACGGTCTACACGGTTCAGCACTTCTACGATAGCCTTTACACCACCGGCATCGGTGAAGTCCTGAGTTACCAGAGCAGACAGCTTGCGCTCCAAAACTCTCTCCACCTCACGGAGTACATCTGGTGATGTGCGGTCCATGATGGCAATTCTCTTGGCAACCTCAGCCTGCCGCTCTGTCGGAAGTGAGGACAGAATGGTAGCAGCCTGATCCGGATCAAGATAGGCCATAATCAGGGCTATGGTCTGAGGATGCTCATTTTGAATAAAGTTTAACAGCTGGCTTGGGTCAGTCTTATGCAGGAAGTCAAATGGACGCACCTGAAGGCTGGTAGTAAGACGACTGATTATAGCAGACGCCTTTTCGGAGCCCAGGGCTTTTTCCAGTACACTCTGTGCATATTCCAGACCACCGGAGGACAAGTAGCTCTTGGCCATGGCCATCTGATAAAATTCACTGATTACGGCTCTTTTCTGCTCTGGAGAAATCTGCTTCTGATTGGCAATTTCCAATGTAAGCTTTTCAATTTCTTCATCGTTCATATGCTTGAACAGCATGGCAGAATATTCTGGGCCGAGGGTTATAAACAAAATCGCAGCTTTTTGCTGATTTGTTAATTCTGGTTCTTTGTCACCATACATATCCATAGTCTTTAGTCCTCCGACAGCCAAGTCTTAACAAGCAAAGCAATCTCGGCAGGTTTGGTACGGATGAGTTCCTCGATAACCTGGCGCTCGTTGAGATGTTCCTGCTCTTCTGGAGTGAGCTCGTCCGGCTCAACAGTACCAGCTTCAATAGCAGCAGCACGTTCTGCTTCCAAACGCAATCTCTCTTCCTCTTCCAGTCTTGCCTGTTCCTCGGCAGCCTCCCTTGCCAAACGCTCCTTTTCCCGCTTTCTTCTGATATAGAAGCCAACGATAAGAGCAATTATCAGGAGTATCAGGCCGATGGCAATATACATATTTCTGGCCTGACGATCCCTTTCTGCCTGTTCCTCAGCTGCACGTCTGTCAGCCAGCTCAGTGCTGAATGGCAATGGCTCAACGGACACTGTGTCGCCACGTTCCGGATTGATACCAACGGCAGAGGATACAGAACGGGAAATGCTTTCCTGCTGGGCAGGAGTAATATCGTCATTTACCAGAACGGCAATATTTACACGCTTAATGGAGCCAGGTGAAGCAATGGTCTTTGCCTTGGCTTCGTTAATTTCGTAGTTCTTGGTTGTTTCCTTTTTGGCATACTCAGCATTGGAATTATTCTCAGTAGCCACATACCCCGGTACGTTGGACTGTGTACCCGCTGGACCACCTGGAGCATTGGAAGTACCATTATATGACTCATTTACAGTCTGCTCACTGCGAATAATACCAGAATCATCTACTACAGGAGTAAAGGTCTGAGTGTCAGTCTGACGCTGGTCAAAGTCAAGCTCCACATTGACACGGACATAGGAACGTCCCTCGCCCAATGCCTGATCCAGCATGGTCTGAACGTCCTTCTGCATACGGTCCTGAACCTTGCGGGTCATTTCCAGCTGAGTCATGGTCTTGACGCTTACGTTATTTTCCTCTTCATCATCTGGATCGTTGAGAATTTTACCAGTTTCGTCGACTACAGTAATATTTTCAGGCGAAAGACCCTGGATACTGTTAGAAGCCAGGTTAACAATGCCCTTTATTTCTTTTTTGTTTAACTGAGTGTTTGCCTTCAGCTTCAGCATAATGGATGCTGTTGCTGGTTTTTCATTCTTCTTATAAAGGCTGTCCTCCGGGAGTACAATATGTACTCTGGCCTTCTCTACAGCCTCAATCTGTTCAATAGTACGGGTCAGCTCGCCCTGCAACGCCTGGAGATAGTTGACCTTGTTCTGGAACTCGGTAACGCCCAGCTTGCTATCATCAAATATCTCAAAACCCTTGTTACCATGAGGGAGTCCCTCGGTAGCAAGTTGCAGTCTGGCTTCATGAACATTGGCAGAGGGAACCAAAATCGTGGTGCCCTGCTTAGACTCCTGAACCTCGTATTCTATTTTATCTTCCTTGAGCTTTGCCGCTACTTCGCCAGCATCCTTTGTTTCCATATTTGTAAACAAAGGAACCATATCAGGCTTGCCGCCATACATGAAGCTGGCACCAATAATCAGAAGCACCAGCAGTACAGTACCGCCGATGGCCAAATAACGCTGTTTTTTAGTGGTTTTTTCCCAAAGCTGAAGGTATTTTTCTTTCCACTCGCCCATTATCTCAATCCCTTCGCTGTGTTTTGCCTAATTTTATCAAGTAATTATACCTGCATACGCATAATTTCCTGATAAGCTTCCACAGCTCTGTTGCGAACTTGAAGGGTAAGCTGTAGTGCGATATCAGCCTTTTCAGCTGCCACTACAACCTGAGATATATCTTCTACCTGGCCGGCTGCCAGCAGGGCATTCATCTTCTCTGATTCGTGTTCCAAGGAATTTACCTTGCCCAAGGCATCCCCAAGATATTCTCCAAAGGTCTTGACTACAGGAGCTTCCTGGGTCTCACCCAAATGACTCTCAGCATGCATAGAAACCGGAGTCATTTTTAATGCTTCTATCTGCATCATGTCACCTCATTTATTTGCTGATACTCAAGGCCTGTGTAGCCATACTCTTCGCTGCGTTAATGGTAGTAACATTGGCCTCATAAGCGCGGGAGGCAGTAATCATATCTACCATTTCATTTACAATATTAACATTTGGCAACTCTACATAGCCATCTGCATTTGCATCGGGATGGCCCGGATCATATACCAGCTTGCCCTGGCTTGGATCCTCCTGAATGGCCACAGCGCGAACGCCATCGCCACTTTTTTTGCCAAATTCAGACTTGGAAATTTCACCGGAGAGAACTCTGGCAAAATTCTTGTTGTGCATTTCTCTAGGTTCAAATACCACGAACTTGCGCTTGAACGGTGTACCATTCTCAGTACGGGTAGTATTAACATTAGCAATGTTGTTGGATATAACATCCATTCTGAGACGCTCAGCTGTCAAACCGGAAGCAGCCGCATCTATGCCACCAAACATACTCATAAGCTGTTCTCCATTCTGTAACATATATAATGAAAGAATTAATATATACTCTTTAATTTTCTATCTTATTTGCTGGTAATGGTAGTCTTCAGCTTCTGAATAAAGCTGCCCATTTCCTTGGTCATGGCATTGTAATAAATCTGGTTTTTTGCCATGTTTGCCATTTCCTTATCAATGTCAACATTATTCTTGTCCGTTCTCATTGTGGTACTTTCGTCCATAACCACAGTAGCCTCTGCCCGCTCCCTCATAGGAATAGGCAAATGGCGGTCATGGGTACGTACCATTTCAAGACCCAGCTTTTTATCCAGGCCCATTTCCTTGGCCAACAGACTTTCAAATACAACGTCGCTTTTCTTAAACTTAGGAGTATTTACGTTGGCTATATTGTTACTGATTACTTCATGTCTGAGGTTAGCTGCTGACATGCCTCGGGACAGATAATCCATAGTAGAAGTATTTAAAATCTGATCCAACATGGGGTTATATCCTCCTAAAACATTTATCCTAAAACGCAATAAGGCATAATTCGATATACTACTACAATTCTACATATAATTAAAAAATCCTTGTCTATTCTAACATATTTATTAAGAATCAAGAAGAATTTTTCATCTTTTTTCCACAATTTACAAGGAAATGTGACTATTGTCCACCATACTTTATAATATACTATAGTTAATTTTAATTATATTTTTTGTAAAAAATATAGCAAGGAGATTGTAACATAAACGTAACAAGCTCCTTGCTCTTAAAATCATAATTAATGAAAACAATCCTTTGTAATCACTTAGCCTCTTTTGCCAATTCTTCAATACCCTTCCACAGATACTCATTCAGTACCTTAATATGAGTTCCCTTCATGCCCTGGGATTTTGGTTCAACAACTCCGGCAGACTCCAGCTTGCGAAGGGCATTAACGATAACGGAACGGGTAATATCCAGGTTGGCGGCAATCTTGGAGGCGTTAACGGCACCATCCTTGCCTCCCAGTTCACGGAAGATTTCGATAGTGGCGAGTGCTTCAGATATGGACAGAGTTCCCAAAGCCATGCGAACATTTTCCTTCTTTTGGGTCTCTTCCTGATTTTTTCTGGAACGGTCATGGAGCATTTCCATACCAACTACGGCTGCACTGTACTCTGCCAGAAGCAGGTCGTCATTGGTAAAATCCTCATTATAACGTGCCACCACCAGGGTACCAATACGCTCACCTACGCCATAAATAGGAACAATGGTGGTATTCTTTCCATGGAACTTGCACTTGGTCTCACTGTCATCCACAAAAGCACAAAGACCGGACTTGGAACGAAGGTTGGCAGAGGTCTCATCAATTTTGTTGAGCCAGTTTACATAATGGCGTGGGAATTTTCCCGCAGCCACTACATTGTCAACCATCAAATCACATTCAAAATCATCCTGGAACGCATAGCCATAAATAATGCCATCTGTATCTACAATATATACATTTGCATAAATAACATTGCTGAGTACCATGGCAATTTCCTTGTATTCCACATTGTGAAACCGCTGCAATACTCTGTTAATTTTTCTTGTTCTCTCCAAAAGAGTAGCCATACTCTTTTACCTCCTAGTTAATTATATCTTTTTCCTTTTTTAGTGCAATTTATTCTACCACAAAAAACAAAAATAATCACATAAAATTGTGATTATTTTTGTTTTAATTATTTATATTTTAAATATTCTTCTTTTTTGATACATTTGCTGTATTTGGATATTATTCTGTATTTTATCAAAGAATAAACTGGCTCACATCCTGATTAACAACGATTTCAGAAAGTGCTTCCTTGACATAGGCCTCATCCACAACCACATGCTTTTCCTCCAAATCAGGTGCATCGAAGGAAAGGTTTTCCAGCAGCTTCTCCAAAATAGTGTGAAGGCGACGGGCACCTATGTTTTCATTCTGGTTGTTTACATCGCAGGCCAGCTTGGCCAGACAATCAATAGCCTCATCTGTGAATTCCAAATCGATGCCTTCAGTACCCATAAGAGCCTTATACTGCTTAATAAGGGCGTTCTGTGGTTCAGTGAGAATCCGCTTGAAATCATCCTTATCAAGGGAAGTAAGCTCCACGCGAATTGGGAAGCGTCCCTGAAGCTCCGGTATTAAATCAGATGGCTTTGAGGTGTGGAAAGCACCGGCGGCAATAAAGAGTATATGGTCAGTCTTTACAGGACCATACTTGGTCATTACAGTGGAGCCTTCAACGATTGGCAGGATATCACGCTGAACTCCGTCACGGGCCACGTCATGATTACTGCCATGGCCACCGCTGGAGGCCACCTTGTCAATCTCATCAAGGAACACGATACCGCTGGTTTCTGCCACCTTCACAGCTTCCTCGGTAACCTCTTCCATATCCACCAGCTTCATGGCCTCTTCCTGCTGGAACAGCTTGCGGGCTGCCTCCACAGTAACCTTCCGCTTTTTATGCTTCTTTGGCATCATGCTGCCAATAATATCCTGAATATTGTCACCCATCCCCTCCAGAGAAGAACCGGCAAACATACCTACCATTGGCTTATTGTTATCCTCAATATCAATTTCAATCATCTTGTCTTCGTACTCACCGGCCAGGAGCTTTTTACGGCACCATTCACGTCCTGCCTGATACTGCTTTGGTTCCTCCTCAGAATTTCTCTCGGCCTCCTCATCATTGGAGCCGCCGAAGAGCTGACCAAATGGATTCACCACGGATTTCTTTGGCTGTGGCACCATAACATCAAGGATTCGCTCCTCTGCCATTTCCGCAGCCTTCTCCTGTACCTCCTCCAGACGGGAAGAACGTACCATACGCACGGAGGTTTCAGCCAAATCGCGGATAATGGATTCCACATCACGGCCTACATAACCGACCTCAGTAAACTTGGTGGCCTCCACCTTAATGAATGGAGCCTTTACCATTTTGGCCAAACGGCGGGCAATTTCGGTTTTGCCCACACCTGTGGAGCCAATCATAAGGATATTCTTTGGAATAATATCATCCTTCATGCTTTCGCTGTCAAGCTGACGGCTGCGCCAACGATTTCTAAGAGCAATCGCCACAGAACGCTTGGCTGCCTTCTGCCCTACTATATATTTATCCAATTCCTCAACAATTTGCCTTGGAGTCTGTTCATTCATTTATAAATTCCTCCGTATTCGTAAT
>DFHJ01000079.1:0-5654 GCA_002372665.1 Anaerovibrio lipolyticus | reverse complement strand
GCAATGGTAAGGGCCTCCTTGGCAATTTCCGCAGCAGACAGCTCGGTATGCTTTACAAGGGCACGGGCTGCAGAAAGGGCGTAAAAGCCGCCAGAGCCAATGGCTCCTACTTCACCATCCGGCTCAATAACCTCACCATTACCGGAGATCATTAAGAGGTTTTCCTTGTCTGCCACCAACAGGAGGGCCTCCAGCTTGCGAAGCACCTTGTCTGTACGCCATTGCTTGGCCAGCTCCACAGAAGCTCTTGGAAGATTTCCGTTATAGGCCTCAAGGGTTGCCTCAAATTTTTCAAAAAGGGTGAAGGCATCAGCCACAGAACCGGCAAAGCCAGCCAGCACCTTGCCATGGTACAGACGGCGCACCTTTCTGGCACTTGCCTTCATTATGGTATTCTGACCAAAGGTAACCTGGCCATCACCGGCGATGGCGGTTTTGCCGTTATGCTTAACTGCAACTATGGTAGTCGCATGAAATTGTGTTTCCATAAAAATCTCCTAACTAATGTGCCACGGTAAGGGACTAATTGTTTTTCGACATTAGGTCACGAGACGTAAAGAAACTATTTTTTACTTACTTACACATCAGGAAAACATCCACTGTTTGAGCGAAGCGAGTTTGGATTTTTCTTGATGCTAATTAAAATGTAAAAAATCGTTTCAGTCGAGAGACCGTGCAAAAAATAATAGTCCCTTACCTGTTACTTTTACAAGTTCTTTTTAAATTCTTCCAGTGTTGCCAATGCCCGCTCAGCGATACGCTGTTTTTTGAGCTTCTTGTCACGGATTTTTTCCTTTATAGGGGACATGATGCCAAAGTTTACGTTCATTGGCTGGAAGTGCTTTGCAGGGGCAGTGGTAATATAGTGACACAGAGAACCATGGGCGGTTTCCTGCGGGAATACTACCGGCTCCAAGCCTTTACAAATGCGGGCTGCATTAATGCCGGCCACTAACCCGGAGGACGCGGATTCAACATAGCCCTCAACGCCTGTCATCTGCCCCGCAAAGAAAAGGTGGTCGTTATCCTTGAACTGCATGGTAGGCCGCATAGTTTCCGGGGAATTGATAAAGGTATTTCTGTGCATTACCCCATAGCGGACGAATTCTGCATTTTCAAGTCCCGGAATCATTCCAAATACGCGGCGCTGCTCCGGCCATTTCAGATGTGTCTGAAAGCCTACAATATTATAAAGTGTACCATCTGCATTATCCTGACGAAGCTGTACCACTGCATAGGGCAGCTTACCATCTGCAGGATTTTCCAACCCCACGGGCTTTAGTGGCCCAAAAAGCAGGGTGTCTTCACCACGGGATGCCATTTCCTCCACCGGCATACAGCCTTCAAAAAATTTTTCCTTTTCAAAATTATGGGTAGGTGCCTTCTCGGAATTAACCAGCTCTGTCCAGAACTTATGGTATTCTTCCTTATTCATCGGGCAATTAATATAAGCCGCCTCACCCTTGCCATAACGGGAAGCCTTCCAGGCCTTGGTCATATCAATTGAATCAAGGGTAACTATCGGTGCAGCAGCATCATAGAAATAGAGATACTCCTGTCCCATAAGCTCCCCAATATTCTCTGCCAGCCTGCCTTCTGTAAGAGGGCCACTGGCAACGATGGTAACGGCATTATCTTCATAGGGAATTTCCTCCAGCTCCCTATGAATGACGTTGATTAATGGATGATTGGATACCTTTTCGGTAATATAACGGCTAAATCCCAAACGGTCCACAGCCAAAGCTCCACCGGCCGGAACCCTGGTGGCGTCAGCAGCCTCCATGATAATAGAGCCTAGACGACGCATCTCCTCTTTAAGAACACCTACAGCATTTTCCAGACCAGCACCACGAAGGGAATTGCTGCAAACAAGCTCCGCAAACAGGTCAGTCTTATGAGCCGGTGTATTCTTTACCGGACGCATCTCATATAAATCAACCTTTATACCTCTGCTGGCAGCCTGCCAGGCAGCTTCACTGCCTGCCATTCCGGCGCCAACTACGATTATTTTATCCATTCTGTTCCTCTTTTGCCTGTTGGGCCTCCTCTGCCTTTTGGGCTTTCCTGGCCTGTTTTAAAAGCTCCTTGTTTATCGGATGGTCAATTCTGGTCTTGCAGTCTGCATTATAGCAATATACCAATCCACGACCATTTCTGTAATAATGCTTCAGCTGCAGTGAACCGCATTCAGGACATGGCTCTGGAATTGGTGCATCCCAGCTTACAAAATCACACTCCGGATATTTGTTGCAGCCGTAGAAGCCCTTGCCACGACGGGATTTGCGCTCCACAATATGACCGTCACATTTAGGGCACTTAACGCCGGTATCCTTCAGGATGGCCTTGGTATTGCGGCATTCAGGGAAGCCAGGACAAGCAAGGAACTTGCCAAAACGACCCTGTTTAACCACCATCATACGACCACAAATATCACATGGCACATCAGAAACCTCCACCGGAAGCTCTACATGGCCAATGGCCTCATCAGCCTTCTTCAAGGTCTCTGCGAATGGCCCATAAAAATCGCGAAGGAGATCTGTCTTGTCCACCTTGCCCACGGCAACGCTGTCCAGCTTGCCCTCCAAATCAGCGGTGAACTTGGCGTCTACAATATCCTTAAAATATTCCTTCAGCATATCCACCACAATATCTCCCAGCTCAGTTGGCTGGAAGGATTTGCTGATACGCTGTACATAGCCACGGGCCAATATGGTTTCGATAATTGGGGCATAAGTGCTTGGACGGCCAATCCCCATTTCCTCCAAGGTCTTAACCAGAGAGGCGTCATTATAGCGAGGTGGTGGCTCGGTAAAGTGCTGAACCGGATTAACCTTAACGAGGTTTATGTCATCACCTATGGTCATATCTGGCAGAATTACATCCTTGTCGTTGGTGTCTGCCATGGTATAAACGGCTGTAAAGCCGGCAAATTTCATTTTGGAGCCAGTGGACCTCAGGGTAAATTCATCCTTAACCTCCTTGGCCTTACCATCATTTTTTATTGTAACAGTAAGTCTGTCAAATACAGCTGGAACCATCTGGCTGGCCACAAAGCGCTGCCAAATGAGCTGATACAGCTTAAACTGGTCCTTGCTGAGGTATTTTTCAATCTGCTGCGGTACCAGCATGGCACTGGTAGGGCGAATAGCCTCATGGGCATCCTGGGCCTTTTTCCCAACGGAGTAAACATTGGCTTTGGCAGGATAATACTTTTCACCGAAGTTTTCAAGTATATATTCCTTGGCCTCCTGCTGTGCCTGCTCGGAAATGCGCACGGAATCAGTACGCATATATGTGATAAGACCCACAGGTCCCTTGCGTCCTAAATCAATACCTTCGTAAAGCTGCTGCGCCACCATCATGGTACGCTTGGAGGTAAAGCCCAGCTTTCTGGCCGCATCCTGCTGTAGACTTGATGTAGTAAAAGGTGGTGCCGCCTTGCGGGAGGTCTGACGTTCCTTGATGTCGTTTACCTTCCATTTGCAGGCTTCCATTTTCTCCTGAATAGCTCTGGCCTGATCCCCCTTGCTGATTTCCAGCTTTTTACCGTTAATCTGGGAAAGCTCCGCCTCAAACTGAGGAGACGTCCCCTTTTTCAGCTTGGTGCCTATAGTCCAATACTCCACAGACACAAAGTCCTTTATTTCCTTTTCACGGTCACAAATGAGCTTTACAGTAACTGACTGTACACGACCGGCACTAAGGCCCTTTCTGACCTTACGCCAAAGAAGCGGGCTCAGCTTGTAACCCACTATACGGTCCAGCATACGGCGAGCCTGCTGGGCATCCACCATATCCAAGTTTATGGAATGGGGTTCCTTGACAGCCGCCTGAATAGCTGGCTTGGTTATTTCATTAAATACAATACGACAGTCAGAGTTACTGTCGATATCAAAGATATGTGCCAAATGCCAGGCAATGGCCTCGCCCTCGCGGTCCGGGTCGCTTGCCAGATATATTTTATCAGCCTTCTTGGCTTCTTTTTTCAATTCCTTTATCAGATCACCTTTGCCGCGAATATTAATATACTTTGGCTCAAAGTTATTGTCCACATCTATGGCAAACTGACTCTTTGGCAGATCCCTGAGATGACCCATGGAGGCCTTAACCACATAGCCTTTGCCAAGGTAACGCTCAATGGTCTTGGCCTTGGTAGGAGACTCCACCAATACCAGAGTGTTCTTGGTGTCCTTGGTTTTCTTGGACTTGGCAGTGGTCTTTTTGGCAGTTTTCTTGGTGGTCTTTTTGGCAGCAGTTTTTTTGGCTGCTGTTTTCTTTTTCTTTACATCTTCATTTTGCGTTGCAGTCACAAAATGTCCCCCTTTATGTCCTTACATACAAATGAGCCTCATTACTCTTGATTATCCCCCGTATTTCCAACTGGAGCAGCAAAAAGGCTATGCTGGCAGGGTCGCCGCCATGCAAATTGTATATGATCTCATCAACTGATAATGGTCTGTCAGGAGTAAGAAGGCTGTAAATGCGCCTTTCTTCCTCTGATAATGTAAATTTCTTTTCCATATTATCATTTTTTGCTGATAAAGTCTTGTTTTTTATAAAATCACCGTACTCTGATATTATATCTCCAATGTCAAGTACCAGCTTGGCCCCCTGCTGAATCAGCTTATTGCAGCCAATACTTCCCTGGGTAAAGATGCCACCGGGAATGGCAAAAACATCACGATTTTCCTTAAGAGCATAGTCCGCAGTGATAAGAGCACCGCTTCTTTGGGCCGCCTCCACTACCAGAGTACCACGGCACATGCCGGCAATAATTCGGTTACGGGCCGGAAAGGTATACTTTGTAGGCTGAGTACCTGGTAAATATTCAGAAATGACCGCTCCCCTCTCAGAAATTTCTTCCAATAATTTTTTATTGGAACATGGATAGGCCACATCTACCCCACAGCCCAAAACAGCCTCCGTAATCCCATCAACAGATAATGCCCCTTTATGGCTTTCAGTATCCACCCCATAGGCTGCGCCGCTGACAATGGTTATTCCCAAGGTCGCAAGGCCAGAGGAAAAGCTGTCTGCCACTGCCCTGCCATAGGGACTTATTTTTCGTGACCCCACCATGGCAATCTTTGGCCGGGTAGTATCTAAATGACCTCTGTAAAATAAAATGTGTGGTGGTTCGAAGGTTTCCTTCAATAAAATTGGGTATTCCTCATCATCCTTTGATACCAGCTTAATATGCTGCTTATGGCATATATCCGGCAGTGACTCTGGATAGGAGGAGTGTTCCCGGCGAAATTGCAGGAAGCTCTCCAGTTTATTTTCTGTTAAGAGGTTGGTATGGGCCAGCTCATGGGCTGAGGCTTTCCAAATGCCAGAGCCTGTTTCAAAGACGTCCAAAAGCCGGGTGAGTATGGTGTTGGTCATTCCCGGGATATTCTGTAAAACTGATAAAAAATATTTTTCCATGGTGTTCTCCAATTATTATTTTTGAATTATGTCTATATTTTATAAAATAATTAACTGATTGTGAAGTGCTAAATTATTATATAAAGTGGAACTAATGATTTGAACACTTAGGTTCGGTGCGTTAAAAAACTTTTTGTTGCTATACCTTAGTATTAGTGGAAAAAATCATCTGTTTGAGCGACGCAAAGCAATCCTTTAGGACGGAGCGAGTTATGATTTTTTTCACT
>DFHJ01000117.1 GCA_002372665.1 Anaerovibrio lipolyticus | reverse complement strand
GACAAATATTAAGGCTGTATTTGGTCGGGGACTAGAGGCTGATGGCCAATTTTTGGCCGGAAGTCAGAGCTTCATGGGTGAGCGGGGCATTGATACTGCACCATATCAAGAATATCTGGATGAGCTGGCGGATCAGGGACGTACCCCATTGTTATTTGCCCAGAATAATGTATTAATTGGTATTCTGGGGGCGGCGGACCGTGAAAAGTCCACCAGTGCTGAGGCTATACGTCTTTTTAAGGAAATGGGCATTGAAGTGGTTATGCTTACCGGGGATAATCAGCGGACTGCCGAGGCCATACGGCGCAGACTGGATATACCAAGGGCTATTGCGGGAGTTTTGCCGGAGCATAAGGAGGCCCATATTGCCGAGCTTCAGAGCAATGGTCATCGGGTGGCCATGATAGGCGATGGAATCAACGATGCACCTGCATTGGCGCGGGCTGATTTGGGTATCGCCATTGGGGCAGGTACGGATATTGCCATTGAAAGTGCCGATGCAGTGTTGATAAGAAACGACTTGCTGGATGCGGTCAGTGCCGTTAAATTAAGTAAGGCGGTAATGCGTAATATTAAGGAAAATCTTTTTTGGGCATTTTTCTATAATATTATTTGTATCCCGGTGGCAGCAGGGGCTCTGTACTCAACCTTTGGAATTAAGCTATCTCCGGTAATGGGGGCAGCTGCCATGAGCATGTCCAGTGTTTGTGTTTGTTTAAATGCTTTGCGGCTGAGATTTTTTAAGCCGGAAGCCTTATTAAAAATATCAGAAAAACCAGCTGAAACAATCAGCGAAGATTTTAAGGAGGAAAAAATTATGGAAAAGACTTTAAAAATTGAGGGTATGATGTGCATGCATTGCCAGAAGCACGTTACAGAGGCCCTGTCCAAAATGGATGGTGTTACCGAGGTTAATGTGGATTTAGAGGCAAAAGCTGCAGTGGTAAAGGCAGACCGTGACATTCCACAGGCAGAATTTAAGGCAGTAATTGAAGAAGCCGGCTATGAACTGGTAGGTTGATAGGTAAAACAGAGAACTAAAAAATGTATAAGAAAAAGAGATTGCATCCTACGGGACTTCGTCAGGCGATATTCCGTAACGGGCAATCTCTTTTTTACTACGAAATCTTAGTGAATCGAATCCGAAGGATGAAGATGAGCTTTAGATTTCGTGTAAGGGCTGATGGAAGCCCGTATGCTTTCATCTTGCTTACTATGAAATCCTAGTGAATCAAATCTGTAAGATGAAGATGAACCTTAGATTTCGTGTAAGGGCTGATGAAAGCCTGCATGCTTTCATCTTGCTTAGTGTTATTAATCTTTTAAAAATGGGTCTTCAGAGACCTTGATGGTGTTGCCGAAGGTCCATAGGGTGTCGGCGGTATAATCGTAAGCAGGGCTGGTTAAATCCTCGTTGGAAATATAATAATTTGATTCTGCGTTCATAATTCCACTAAGGGTGTTATACATCATATCGTTGGTGAAAAAGGTGTTTTTCCTGCCCATAAGAATTTTGGATTTTGACGAATTATTTTTAAGGTATTCATCACCTAAAAAAATAAACATAGGTATGCGTACCTTCACATAATTCTGGTCATTTGGGGTGTGACCTGTTCTCATGTGCTCACCATGGTCGGAAAAATACAGCATGACCTGAAGATTAAGATTATTCTTGGCATATTCGTATATAGCCTGTAAAAATTCATCTGTGTAGCGGATGCTGTTGGCGTATTCTGCTTCCTTGGAATCCTCCGTGAATACAGCCTTTTCCTTTGGATACCTCTCCTTGTAGGCGGCATGGCTGCCGTTGCCGTGAAGGATAACAAGGTTATTTTCCTGGGGATTAATTTGGCTCAGCTCTGCCAACATACTGTGGTCGTCATCATTTCCCGTATTTAGGAGGTAATCTGCCCTTGAGGCCACATTGAAGAAGGAGGATTCATTGTTGTTTTTCCCCAGATTGGTAATCCAATAGGTTTTGTAGCCCTTCTTTTTGGCAATATCTATGATGTTCATGCTGTCCAGAAAATCCTTTTCGTGGTAGGCACTTTTTTCTGTAAGAGCACTTTCCAGCACCTGCTGGGTGAGACTCTGACAAGCATAGGCATTATTAAAGATAATAAAATTAGGGTTATTTAACTGCTGGCTTAGCCATGGTGTATCATCGTATTTGTAATCGGGGGTGTAGGCCTTCATTTTGTTGCGGGTGGCAGATTCCCCAATAACCATAATGATGGTGTGGGGAGATTGGGTGACAGGAACGTCGTCAGAAATGGCAATGCTGTCCTTTTTTGCTTCAATATTTCGATAATACTGACTTAAGCCCATGCTGTAGCGTACTGCCTTAAGGTACGGACCCACAAAATCCGTTTGTCCCCACATATTCCATGGCAGAAGGGAAACCGCCAGGGTTATACCTATGGAGGCAACCAATACGGGAGGCTTTCTGTCCTCTGTATGCTGGGATGAAGGAAGAGTTCTCAGCCTGTTTATAAGAAGAAAAAGTCCTGCAAGGGCGATTGTTACAAGGCTGATGTAAAGAGGCCCCATATAAGTCATTATCCATTCAAGGGATTCCCTAATGTTTGTGTTACGAATGGCTGTGGCTTCCTCGTAGGTTATGAGGGTGCCATATAAATGATAGTGTACAAGGGATAAAATAGGAGGCAGGCAATAGATGAATTGCAGGACGTCCAAAAGGTACAGAAGGGCTTTTTTGTTGGTATATTTTTCCAACAGAAATTGTCCCATCGTAAAGCTGGCAGCACCTCCCATGCCGGCAATTATTTCGCTTTCGTGGGAAGTGGGCCCTGCATCGATGAACATAAATTTATAAAGAACATAAATATACCACCAACCGGTGATAAAAAGGGACGGAGCCCATTTTTTATGAAATAAAGGACAACTGGCGATGAACTGGGCAATAAAAATAAGCAAACCACATATTAACGATTCAGCGGTAAATATCAAGTTAAAGCTGATACTGCTATTACCAGTGGTGGTATAGAATAATATGTTCATCAGTACCGAACAAATAATGCTGTTGATGATATATGTTCCTATTTTTTTCCTATTCATTTATACAAAACTCCCAAAGCTAATATTCATCCTTTAGATTCGATTCACTAAGATTTCGTAGCAAGCAAGATGAAAGCATACGGGCTTCCATCAGCCCTTACACGAAATCTAAGGTTCATCTTCATCTTACAGATTTGATTCACTAAGATTTCGTAGTAAAAAAGCCCAGGACAGAATCCTGGGCTGTGATGTCTGGTGACGCGTAGGGGATTCGAACCCCTGAAGCCGCCGTGAGAGGGCGGAGTCTTAACCACTTGACCAACGCGCCGTGAACATGAAACATATTACTACAAAAAACGTCGCGAGTCAAGGGAAAATTAAAAAAGCGCAGCTTACCAAAAATCATAACGAGCTTTAAGATGTCCCCTTCCTCTTTAGGTGGGGGAAAACAAACTACAACAGCTGGTGAGCATATCTCCCAGCTCGTTG
>DFHJ01000137.1 GCA_002372665.1 Anaerovibrio lipolyticus | reverse complement strand
TACAATGAGTTTCAGATGAAGGAGCTCATGGGACTTTTAAAGGCGAACAAGGACATTGAAAAGCATCTTGTACTTAGCTCTACTACCAAGCATAGGGATGCTGAGGAAATTCTGAACAGATTTATGCCTTGTGAGCCAGAAAGGGTAATCTTTACCAAAACTGACGAAACCAGCTCTTTAGGACTTATTATGAATCTTCTGTACAAGAAAAAAATTGCTTTGTCCTATGTTACCAACGGACAAAGTGTTCCTGATGATATTACTCCGGCCAGCTATCAGAAGCTGGTAGAAATGCTGCTGAGGTAAGTATTATGAATGATCAGGCAGCAAATCTCCGTCGCCTTGTGGAGGATAAGAATGTTTATCCAGAACCGCCAATTCCCAAGGAGACAGAGGAAAAAGAAAAAATAACAAAAAACAAGGCGGAATCCAAAGGCCCTCGTACCATTGCCATTACCAGTGGCAAGGGGGGTGTCGGAAAAACAAATCTTACAGTTAATTTGGCTATTGCCCTTGGTAACATGGGTAAGCGGGTGATTATAATCGATGCCGATATGGGCATGGCCAATGTGGATATTTTGCTGGGTACTTCATCTCGGGTGAATCTTATGAATTTACTTGATCCCGATGTAGCCCTGGAGGATGTTCTTCTTAGAGGCCCTTATGGCGTAAGCTATATTTCCGGAGGCTCCGGCATGGAGCACGCCGCAGAGATGACCGCAGCTGAACGGGAGATACTCTTTAATAAGCTGGGTGCCTGCGAGGATTGGGCGGATATTATATTGGTGGACACAGGTGCCGGTATTGGTAAAAACGTGCTTGATTTTATCGTTTCTGCTGATGAGGTACTGTTGGTCACCACCCCGGAGCCTACAGCACTAACGGATGCTTATGCCGTTATGAAAGGCTACAGCAGAACTACTGAAACTCCAAACCTTAAGCTTGTTGTAAATCGGGTTATTGATGAACCTGAAATTCGGGAAGTGGTCGGCACTTTATCAAGAACTGCCGAAAAATTTCTGAAGCTTTCAGTAGAGTGCATTGGATACATATATGACGATAAGATGATGGTGAAGTCGGTAAGATCTCAGGTACCTATAATGTCAGGGTATCCGGAGGCAATATCGGCCAGATGTATAGCATCTATTGCCAATGGTCTCGTCAACGGGCGTCAGGAAAAGGTGAAACTTGGCTGGCGCGGATTCCTGAGAAGACTGTTTAGGAAGTAATGTCTTCTTAAACGTGATGAGTTGGAAAGGAAATACAATGAAGAGAGCAGAAATTGTCAAAGCCGATAAGGTGCTGAATTTTGGACAGAGAGCCCAGGTGTCCCTTATGGAGGATACCCGCTTTTACAACAGTAGGATTGAGGATATAAAAGACAATTACATGGTTCTGGCAATGCCTGTTGATGATAAGCATCGTCCGCTCATACCAGAATCAGGTACAAATGTTATATGCAAGGTTTTGGATGAACGTTGTTTTTATATTTTCCGTGCTATTTTTATGGATAAGGGCATAGAAAATATTCCTGTGTGGTATATCACCAGGCCGGATGAAGTTGAAAAGGCTCAGCACCGTGAATTTGTTCGCGTAAAAGCTACTTTGCCGGTGGTTGTGCGTCCTGTAAATCAGGAGGGAGCCCTGGAAGAAATGGTAGTTACATCCTCAGTGGATATTAGCGGTGGCGGTGTGTGTTTTGTATTTAAACGCCCATTGCCTGTGGATACCAAGGTAGCCATAGAGCTTGATGATATTCCGGATGTTGGCCTTTTAAAGCTTATGTGCCGTGTAGCCCGCTGTGCTGAAATTGATGTTAACGGGGAAAAAGTTTATCATATAGGTACGGAATTCCTGTCGATTGACAGAAATGTCCAAAATCGGCTTATAAGATATATCTTCCATTTACAGAGAAAAGGGTTGGCCAAGGGGATTGATAATCTTTGAGGGGGTGTCGGTATGATTCGCGTATTAATAGCTGATGATTCATCCTTTATGAGGAATGTGCTGTCAGATTTATTTGCATCGGCTCCGGATTTTGAAGTTATAGGAACGGCTGCGGATGGCAGTGAAGCGGTGAAGCTTGTTTCACGATTAAAGCCTGATCTGGTAACAATGGATGTCAATATGCCACTAATGAACGGTTTGCAGGCTCTGGAAGTGATAATGGAATCATGTCCAACGCCTGTAGTTATGCTCAGTAGCCTGACTAAGGAGGATGCTGATGAGACCGTTAGGGCACTCCAGCTTGGAGCGGTGGATTTCATCACCAAAGCAGGCGGATCAGTATCGCGAATAGACACCATCAAGGATGAAATTCTGGAAAAAAGTCGCAATGCGGCAACTGCGAAAGTAAAAAAAATTATAAATAATGATAATATTCTAGGAAAAAAGCAGGAAGCAGCGAATTTAAAGCGAATAAATATACTTGAGAGAAAAGGTGCTACTGTACCTAATAGGGGAATAACCCCCACCTCGATTGTTGCCAGTCGCCTGAAGCCCACTGCTCATGTGACTGCAACCTCAAGAACCTCCTCCATATTAAAGCAGCATAGCTCGGTTACAGAGAAGCTGGCGAAAAGGGAGAACCCGTATTTGAAAATGCGTAATGCACACAGCAGTGGTTCTTCGGGAGGAAACAAGCTCATTGCTTTGGGTACGTCCACAGGCGGACCAAAGGCTTTGCAGTATGTGGTTCCCAAGCTACCGGCTGATATGCCGTGTGGCATGGTAATAGTGCAACATATGCCCGCAGGCTTTACCAAATCATTGGCGGAGCGTTTGGATGACATATCTCAGGTGAAGGTTAAGGAAGCTGAGGATATGGAGCCAATTTTACCGGGTTGTGTTTACATAGCTCCAGGTGATTATCACATGGAGATAACTGGTAGCGGTTCACAAAGAGTAATCTCACTGAATCAGAAACCACCTTTGGCGGCCCATCGCCCGGCAGTAGACATTATGTTTGACTCTGTTGCCCAGTATGGCGGTGATGTGGTGTCCGTCATATTAACCGGCATGGGGTGTGATGGCACCGCTGGAATGAAAAAGATTAAAGAGGCCGGAGGATATATTATCGCCGAGTCCCAGGAGACTTGCGTAGTGTATGGGATGCCAAAGGCCGTTGTGGACGCTGGAATATCTGACGAGGTCCTGCCCGTTCAGAACATAGCCGAAGCAATTATGAATGCAGTTAGAAAATAAGTTAATCAGGGGGAATAGAAATGGAAACAAATCAGTACATGGAAATGTTTTTGGACGAGTCGCGGGAACATTTGCAGTCTCTGAATGACGGCCTGCTGAGTCTGGAAAATGATCCGGAGGATTTGTCCGTCTTAAATGAAATCTTCCGTAATGCCCATACTTTAAAGGGCATGTCCGCAACTATGGGGTACACAAAGACAGCAGAATTAACCCATGATATGGAAAATTTGCTCGATATGCTCCGTAAGGAACAGCTGAAGGTTAGCCCTGAAATTATAGACGTAATTTTCAAGTGCTTGGATACCTTACAGGAAATGGTTGAGAATATCAGCAACGGTGAGTCCGAGGATCTTGTAGATGTATCCGATTTGGTGCGCCAGGTAAATGCAATTGCCAAGGGTGAATCCGCAGATGCTGCACCAGCTGAAGCAGCACCTGCCGCAGAGGCTGCTTCAGAGGCTTCCGGGGAAGCTGGTGTTATTCATATCAGTGATACTGAAAAAAATGTTATTGTTGAAGCAAAGAATAGCGGCCTTGTTCCTTATCACGTTCACGTGGAAATTTCTGAGAACTGTATCTTAAAGTCAGCCCGTTCATATATGGTAATGAACGCGTTGGATGAAATCAGTGATGTAATTAAGTCTGTTCCACCTGCAGAGGATTTGGAGCAGGAGAAATTTGATCATAGCTTTGATGTGATTATTGTCAGCGATGCTGATGCCAAGACTGTTGAGAATGCAGTTTCTGCTATCTCTGAGATTACAGTTGCAGATGTAACCGAGTTTGATCCTGAAAAGGCAGCAGCTCCAGCGGCTCCTGCAGCAGCTCCGGCGGCAGCACCTGCTCCGGCAGCTCCAGCGGCAGCACCTGTTGCAAAGGCAGCACCTGCTCCAGCAAAGAAAGCTGATGCCAAGCCAGCAGCCAAGGATGCCAAGAAGACTCATCTGGGTGGTCAGTCAGTTCGTGTAGATATTGAAAAGCTGGATACACTCATGAATCTGGTAGGAGAGCTTGTTACCAACAAGGTTCGCCTTGAGCAGATTGGCATGACCCATAGATTGACAGACCTTACAGAGACTTTGGAACAGATGGACAGAGTTACCACGGATCTCCAGTCCGTAGTAATGAAGGTCCGCATGGTGCCAGTTAGTCAGGTATTTAACAGATTCCCTCGTATGGTCCGTGACCTTACCAAGGAACTGAACAAGGAAATCAACCTTACAATTGAGGGTGAGGAAACAGAGCTGGATCGTACCGTTATCGATGAGATCGGCGATCCATTGATGCATCTGCTTCGTAATTCTCTTGACCATGGTGTTGAGCACCCTGATGAGCGTGAAGCAAAGGGCAAGCCTCGTACTGGTGAGGTCGGTCTTATTGCCCGCCACGAAGGTAACAATGTTGTAATCATGGTTACTGATGATGGTGCTGGTATCAATGCAGACAAAATTCGTAACAAGGCCGTTGAAAAGGGAATGATTAGCCGTGAGGAGGCTGATGCACTGCCAGATTCTGATGCAGTTCGTCTTATCTTCCTACCAGGCTTCTCTACCGCGGAGGTTATTACCGACGTATCCGGACGAGGCGTAGGTATGGATGTTGTTCGCAGCAAGATTGAGTCCTTGGGCGGTAATGTAGATGTTGAAACCAAGATTGATGAAGGCTCTGTATTCAAGATTAAGCTGCCTCTGACTCTGGCTATTATCCAGGCTATGCTGGTTAAGGTTCAGAATGAGATGTATGCAATTCCTCTTGGCTCTATCGACAGTACCATTAATATCACTCCTGATGATATTAAGACTGTACAGAACAAGGAGGTTATTGTTCTCCGTGGTGAGATTATTCCAATTGCCCGTCTGGGTGAAGTTCTTAGCGTTCCTAAGGGAGAGGATACCAACGAGGAAGACATCTTTGTGGTTGTTGTACATGTTGGTGATCACAAGATGGGTATTGTTGTTGATAATCTCATCGGTCAGCAGGAAATCGTTATTAAGACACTTGGCAAGCTCCTGTCCGGTCTGAAGATGCTGGCTGGTGCTACTGTTCTGGGTGATGGTCATGTTGCTATGATCCTGGACGTAAGTTCATTGATGTAATCATAGGAGGGGTGAAAAATGGCTAACATAGAAGGACAGGTAGTATCTGACGGCGAGGTTCAGGTAGTTGCTTTTAAGCTTAGAAATGAAGAATATGGTTTTAGTATTTTGAATGTTCAGGAAATCAAGGGACTGACAGATATTACCAGAGTTCCATTTGCTCCGGAATTTATAAAGGGCGTAATAAATCTCCGTGGTAGTGTATTACCGGTAATCGACTTAAAGCGTCGTCTTGGTTTGGAGGATACTCCATATACTGCAAATACCCGTATCGTAATCGTCCAGCTGGATGAGGTTTCTGTAGGTATGCTGGTTGATGCAGTTACTGAGGTTAGAACTATCAATGCGGATGACATTGATTCTACCAGAGCTGTAACTGGTACAGATGCAAATTCAAGATTTATCTCTGGTATTGGCAAGGTTGATGGAAGACTGATAATTCAGCTTAACATTAGCGAAATCATTGGTCTTACTGGCGAAGAATAATTTCTGGATGGGGTGAAGATATGTCAGATGATGTTGCAAGCTTATCTGCTAACCAGATGGATGCGCTACGTGAGATTGGTAATGTTGGTGCTGGAAACTCAGCTACTGCTTTATCCCAGATTATAAACAGACGCATCGATATGAACGTACCAAGGGTATCAATAGTACCCCTTGGTGATGTTCCTGACCTGGTAGGTGGACCTGATGTTATGGTTGTAGGAGTTTTCCTCAGAGTATATGGTAAGGCTCCTAGTAATATTCTGTTCCTGTTGCCAAGGGATAGTGCGTTCTATCTCGTTGACATGCTTATGGGCAAAAAACGCGGTGAAACACAGAAGCTGGACTTTATGGATGAGTCCGCACTTATGGAAATAGGTAATATCCTTTCCGGTGCATATTTGAACGCTTTGTTCAATTTTACAAATATATCCCTGTTGCCAACTATTCCGGCTTTGGCAATGGATATGGCAGGTGCTATTTTAAGCGTAGTATTGATTCAGCTTGGTCAGATGGGTGACCATGCTTTAGTTATTGAGACTGAGTTCAATACCGATGATGAGGGCATCAAGGGTCACTTCTTCTTGGTACCTGATCCTGGTTCATTGGAAACTATACTGTCTGCAGTGGGAGTTGAATGATATGCCAGAATTAGTTAAGGTTGGAATGGCCGACGCTAAAGTCGGCACAGCTCCAGCAACATTAATTAGTTATGGACTTGGTTCATGTATTGGCATCTCACTATATGATCCGCAGACCAAGGTCGGCGGGCTCCTTCATATAATGTTGCCAGACAGTACCCAGTCCAGAGCTAACGAAAATAGGGCAAAATTTGCGGATACTGGTATACCCGATATGCTGAATGAAGTGCTGAAGTTGGGTGCTTCCAAGAGTAGGCTGGTTGCCAAGATTGCTGGTGGTGCCCAGATGTTTGCCTTTGCCAACGCTACAGATATTATGCGTGTAGGGCAAAGAAATGCTCAAGCTGCCAAGGAAGTTCTTGCCAGCTTAGGTATCCCTATTATCGGTGAAGATACGGGTGGCAGTTACGGTCGTACAGTATCCATCGATTTATCAAGTGGTGTCTACAAGGTTAAGACCATTGATAAGGGCGAGAAAGAAATTTAGACGGTGATTGATGTGTTTAAGCTAGGTGCAGCTTCAGTTTTCGGGGCTATAGCAGCTTTGACTGCTATAGTCGCAGGACTGTTATCAGATGCCCGGTTGCAGATTATTCTTGGCCGGGCATTTTGTAGCTTTATAGTGTCAGGATTAGTTGTCTATATTGCTATCTTCTTGTTTGACCGTTTGGGTTATGCCTCAATAATTCGTGAGTTCGAGGAAAATTGGAAGAATGGGGAAAACGAAGAAGAACCGGCAGTGGGTGACAAACAGGAAACAGAGGAAAATTCAGAGGATTCAGGGGAAGCAGCGGAAGAAACTCCTCAGGAGGAATCTGATTTGTCTGAAGAAGGAGGCTTTGCTCCGCTTCAGGCTGATGAGTTGCGTCATGTGGCAACTAATCAGGAGGAATAAGTGTTTTTTGGGGTGGATTTAATAATGGTGGTGAGAGAAATTGCAGAGCACAGAGTTAAGTCCTGAGGAAGTTAAAGAACTTTGGATTGAATACAGTCGTGACAAGGACAACATAGATATCAGGAATCAACTGGTAGAGCATTATCTCCCACTGGTTAATATTATAGCAGGCAGATTGGCCATCAGTCTGCCAAGTCATGTGGATACCGATGACCTGAAGGTCAGCGGGTATTTTGGTTTAATGGACGCTGTGTCCCGATATGACTACAATCGGGGCAATAAATTTGAGACGTATGCAGGTATCAGAATCAGCGGAGCCATGAAGGATGACCTTCGAGCCCGGGATTGGATATCTGTTTCCTTGCGTCAGAAAATAAAAAAATATGAAAGCACGATAATTACTCTGGAGGGAGATTTAGGACGCACCCCTACCGATGAGGAGCTGGCAGATGCTCTTGAAGTAACTATGGATCAGCTTCATGCACTGGAGCAGCAGGTAAGTGCCTCTACAATCATCCCCTTGGGAGAATATATAAAATTTGAAACAGCATCTTCTGCTGTAAATGACCCAACAAAAAGCCTGGAAACAGTGGAAATGAAAGAAACACTGGCCAAGGCAATAGACCAGTTGTCTGAAAAGGAACGGTTGGTAATATCCCTATATTATCACGAAGAATTGACCATGAAGGAAATTAGTCTGGTATTGCATTTATCTGAGGCCCGTATTTGTCAGCTACATACAAAGGCAGTATTTAAGCTGAGGGGCTTTTTGGCAAACGAGGCATTTGACCTGTAAAATAATTCAGTTTACAAATGCAAGGAAGCATTTGCTGGTTGTTCCTCTGGAGAGGGGGGAATAACCAAGGGAGGGCTGTTTATGGATAATACAAGTTCAGTCTCTACAGTGGGGAGTCGTGATTCTGGTTATTTGTTTGAATTCCGAAATGACGGTGTCTATTTGACCGTATATGAATCATCAGAACCGGGTATTCAATTTGAATTATCAGATATGCGTCAGATATTGAAGGAATTCAGTGTTGATGAGTATAATCTGGAGCTTTTGGCCAGACTTGTACGTGAAGCAAATGGAATTACGACAAAAATATCTGATAAGTTTGTGGTTCCTCAAAATTATAAAGAAGGTGGGCGTCACGATCATACAGATGTCCAGCTTACCACAGAGGAATTACACGAAAACAGGGAATATGGCAACGTATTTGTGGATGTTTCCAAGGATAAGCTGGAGGTAACAGTCCGTTTCGACATCAAGGAGAATCAGGCTATTCCAACCGCTGAAATGATAAAGGAAGCTCTGGCCATTAAGAATATTGTCTTTGGAATTGATGAGGAAGCTGTTAAGGAAGCCGCTGAAACAGGACGTATTACAAAGGTTGCATTTGGTATTCCACCAGAGCATGGTCTTGATGCACAGATAATCAAAAAATTTGACATGAGCATTACTGGTAGGCCGGTGGCGGATGAGTATGATCGTGTGGACTACAAGAATCTCAATATTTTTCTTTTGGCCAAGAAGGGACAAGTGTTGGCTGAGAGAATTCCCCATACTCAAGGAAAGCCGGGAACCAATGTTCATGGCGCCACAATTCGTCAAAAGCCAGGTAAACCTAAGCCTGTACCGGCTGGTAAAAATACCATTATTAAGGATGAAAATTTTGTTGTTTCCGAAATTGATGGTCAAATCGTGGATAGCGGGAACAAGATAAGTGTTGACCCACATTTAGAGGTTAAGGGTGATGTGGGGTTGGCCACCGGTAATATAGATTTTGTGGGTGGTGTTACTGTTAACGGCAGTGTTCAGTTGGGGTTCCAGCTTAAGGCCACAGGTGATATAGAAATAAAGGGCATGATAAGCGGCGGCGATGTCAGTGGTCGAAATATCATTGTCAAGGGCGGTGTGCAGGGAATGAGCCGAGGCACTGTCCGCGCTGAAAATGATTTCCAGGCAACCTTTGCTGAGAATGCTGATATAGAGGCCGGGGGCAATGTAATAATTACGGATGTTGCCATGCACTCCACCATCAGAGCAGGCCATACTCTTATTGTTGAAGGCAAAAAGGGACTTATTAATGGTGGGAATTTAGCGGCAGGTGAAGAAATCAGAGCTACCACCGTAGGTAATGTTTCCAATGTGGTTACCCGCCTTACTGTTGGTGTTAATCCAATGCTTCAGAAGCAGTATCAGACTGTATTAAAGGAATATAATGAGGCAAAAAAACGCCTTGATCAGGTAACCAAGATGATTAACACTCTTGGCAAGCTGGATATAAGTCAGCTGCCACCTGATAAGGCAGAGCGTTTTAATGCTTTAATTCGTTCCCAGTTCCCATTGGCAGGAACCGTGGAGCGCAATGAGCGGCTCCTAAAGGAGCTGGACGTAGAGCTTCAGAAGATGAAGCGTGGCAAGATTCGGGTAAAGGATACCATGTATCCGGGGGCTAGATTGAGCATAAACTCTATTATGAAGAATGTTCAGGTAGAGGAGAAATGTTGCACCCAGTATGTGGAAGATGATTTCATAAAAATAGGTGCGTATTGATAGGCGAAAGGGGCTGTTTTTATGGATTTTAGCCCAATGAATATCAGAATGACTGTACCACAGTCGGCGGACGTAGGACAGATTCAGCATAACATGAATCAACATGGAGCAGTGGTACATGATTATCAGGCTGTAAAGGACCAGCAGGAGCAGGAGCATTTACAGCAGCAGGTACGCAGCAAGGAAGAAGCTGAAGGCCAGAAAATCAAGGATAATCCTGACGAGGAGCGGGGCAAAGGTGGCTATCGTGGGAAGAAGCGCAAGGCCGCTCCAGTGAACAGTGAAGAAGTGCAGGAAGCTGAGCCAGAGAAAATGGCAGTTGACCAATATAGAGGTCAAAATATAGATATTAGTTTTTAATGGGAGAGTTAGATGACCACTGAGATTTTAGGTTTTATAATTATTGTCGGAGCGATTATTGTATTATTGGCTCGTCGGCAGCTCCAGAAGGCGGAAGAGGATCCTGAGGTTATGGAAGCCTCGGCAGGGAGGCTTCGCTATGAGCTGGAGCAATCAGCAGACGAGATTATTAATCGCATGGCAGGCCATATAGACCATTTGGAGAGCCTGCTCCGGGAAGCTGATTATAAGACGGAGATGCTGCAACAGCGTATTGACCAGTTGCAGAAGCTGCAGATGCTGCAGGAAAGTCCGGTGGTTCAGTCTGAGCATTCACAGCAGCCTCAAGTTCAGCCTGCTGTTGAGTCACAAACGATAGTTGAGCGTCCATCAGTAGCCGGGCCACAGCCAGCTATGGAGGTTGCTGAAGCTAAGGCAGAGGATCAAGATTTTTCCCAGCTGCTGGAATCTAATATGCAGGATCCCAATCTGGCAGTTCCTGAAAACGTGGAATACACGGAAAATTTACCACAGAGCTATGAAGTATCAGCGGATAATATGGAAGAAGCTGCTAATCAACCAGAAGCTGAGGCAGATATTGGCATTTCAGAGGAAGCAAGGTTGGCTCTGGAAGCCATTCGTGAGGTTTCAAAAAATCTTGAAGCGGCCCAAAATGATATGGGGCTAAATATAGACGTAAGCTCTGAGCCGGAGCCCATGATGGAAACGGAGTCTGAATACAATACTGCATCAGAATATGAATCTATGCCTCCAGCTGCTTATACAACGGAGCAGGAATATGCATCGGAGTCTGTTGAGCCTATGATGGAGCAACAGCCGATGGAACCAGTAATTGAGGATCCGGAGATTGATGACAGGGATGATGCTACTGAAATAGCCAGAAAGCTCTTGATAGCCGGCTATACACCAGATGATGTGGCACGTTTTACAGGCCTGGGCATGAATGCAATTGCCTTGTTAAAGCAAATACACAAGATATAACGAGTAGGGTTATGCGAAAATTTTGTTGACATAAAGTCTGCGGTTTCATATAATACTTTTTGTGCGAAGTTAGTATGTTTAACTTCAAGCATAAAGTGAAATACGAAGTTATTTCGCTGACAGGCTAGGCGCGATGATGAGCCTGACTGAGGCGTATAGAATCGTATGCCTACCGAAGGCGAAGAAGAGCAACAAAGCAAAGTGATAAAAGCATAAAGTGAAATACGAAGTTATTTCGCTGACAGGCTAGGCGCGACGAAGCATCCGACCGAAGCGTATAGAATCATACGCCGACCGAAGGCGAAGAAGAGCAACAAAGTAATGTGACAAAAAGACAAGCAAATGGGGGCGTAGCTCAGCTGGGAGAGCACCTGCCTTGCAAGCAGGGGGTCAGGAGTTCGATTCTCCTCGTCTCCACCATATTGTAAACTAAGCCTCAGAGGAATCTGGGGCTTTTTAAATTTCATTATATAAAAGAGAAGGGGATCAGAAAATGGAAAATGTTATGCCAATGGTGGTTGCCGGTATTTTTGCACTGCTTTGCGTAATGGGTGTAGTTTACGTAAAGGTGTCTGACCGTGAGCTTTTGCAGGAAAAGGAAGAGGGCATCAAGACCCTGAACGGCGAACTGCAGAAGAGGGGGCAGGAGATTGAGGCTCTGGAGGAAGAAATACGTGAGCTGAACAGGAATAAGGAAATCCTTGATTACGTAAAGGTAAAATATCCTGTTATCGGTGATTTGATTGAGAAGAAGCATCTGAATGAGGGTACCGTTGTAAAACGGGATGAGGCATATAATGACTATCAGCATGCTTTGGAAAGCTTCAAGCCTGCCACTGAGTATGAGGCAGAAATTCAGAAGCTGAAGGATGAGCTTTATGTGGAGAAAATGGAGGGTGAGTACCTGACAGTTTTCAGAAACATAGTCATACGCAACAGTGAAAAGCTCACCGATGAGGTTGTGGTAAACAGCTCCTACAACTATGACAGGGCGATTAAAGGAGAGCCAGGTCATGCCGCAGGCTTTGATATTGATATTGATATTCTCAAAGGTGATATTAAGAAATATCATCACAAGATGGAAGACAAATAAAGACACATTAAAAGGGACTGCCTGGGCAGTCCTTTTAGGTTACAGTAATTAAATCGTTGCTATCACAAATATCAAAAGTGGAAATAGTTCATCATTTTCATGGTGATTGGCTTTGCATCATCATCCTTATGCTGAAGGAGATATTTCAGGGAGCCATAGAAAAAGAAGGAATTAACAGGAATGTAACGCTTGCGTTTTTTGAAATTTGCCCAGTAGATGAGCTTGTCAAAAATAATGGTGTAATCCTCCTCTGTGGCATTGAATTTATTTATGAGGCCCTTCAGACGGAAATCATTGCAGGCGTATTGGTACATTCTTGAAATGAGCTCTTCTTTGGAGATGGTCTGGTAATCATAAAAGCCCAGAATAAGCTCGTTTATGACATTGTCCCTCTTTAAAATGCGTCGCATGGCTACTAAAAAGAAAACGATGAGGCCGATGAGGCAGGCGTATGATATGATGTTAGCTATCATAAATAGAAATCTCCTTATGGAATAAAAATGAGCTCTGCCAAAGTTGGATAACCGGCATCAATGAGCTTTGAACGGAAGCGCTCCATGCGTCCAACTAATGGCGCCATGTGAAGACGAATCCAAAATCTTGGCATAACAAAATGCTGGGAACCAAAAATGGCAATGCGGTTGACGGCATAGGGGTCATCACCTTGACGGACATAATCGTTATATACGGTAAAGCCACCCTTGTAGCCAGCCTTTTTTACTTCGGACAGTACCATCTGATTATAAAAGCCACCTGGGTAAGCAATATATTCACAGAATTTAAAGGTTTTCCATTCCACTGCCAGCTTTCCACCCACCAGCTGATTTACCAGCTCTGCCTGCTCAAGGGGAGTAAGCTCAAAGTGACTGAGTGTGTGGCTGCCAATGTAAATCTGATTTTCGCTCATTTCATACACCTTGTCCCAGGTGAGATAATTTTCAAAGCGCCCCATGAAGTCAGAAACCAGAAAGATAGTTGCTTTCATATTATGCTCTTTTAAAATAGGATAAGCATATTCATAGTTGTCAGCATAGCCATCATCGAAGGTGATAAGTATAGGTTTTTCGGGAAGCTCCTTACCATCCACCAGAAAGTCATTAAGCTCATCAGGGGAAATAGTGTGGTAGCCGTTTTCCTCCAGATATTTCATCTGAGCTGCAAAATCACTGGTTGGTACGGTCAGAGGATTTTTTTCCGTCGGATTTATCTGATGGTAGTTCAGCACCGGTATGCCATCCTTGCTTTCCCGTATGTTCCATAGACCTATCATCAGGATAATGCAAAAGATGACATATATAATAGTAGGAATTCTATTTTTCAAAACTAAGGACAATCCTTTCTCTTTAGCCTGTGGCCCATCAGACAGAGCCACTGTTTTTTATTGTAATACCCTGTATATGCTATGTCAATTATTGCCATATGATAAATATATTAATAAGTGTACGGTGGTAAGAGAAAAGACTTGCCACTTCACCATTACTATGTTTAAATAAAGGATGGATTATAGTTGTTGAAAGGAAGCATCCAATAGAATGAACAGAAATGATTTGTGTTGGTGTGGCAGTGGACTTAAATACAAGAAGTGTCATCTTGATTTTGATGATCGCATTGATTCCTATAAATATGATGTATTTAAATCCCAGTGTAAGCCACCTCATAATATAATACTTACCCCGGCAGATATTGAGGGAATCAGAAAAAGTGGTGTGGTAAATGATGCTGCACTGGATTTGGCAGGGACTATGGTGGAGCCAGGTCAGAATACAGAGGCTATTGATACTGCCATAAAGGAATTTATCGAGAAGAACGGCGGTATTCCTGCCTGCCTGAATTATGAGGGATTCCCAAAGAGTGTCTGCATCTCAATTAATGAAGTAGTTTGTCATGGTATACCTTCCAAGAAAACCATTCTTAAGGAAGGAGATATTGTGAATATTGATATTACCACTATTTTGGACGGTTATTATGCTGATGCCTCCCGTATGTTTATTGTAGGTGGCAAGACTAGCCCGGAAGCAGAAAAGCTGGTGCGGGTAGCCAAGGAATGTATGGAGCTGGGAATAGAGGCTGTTAAGCCTTGGGGCTGGCTGGGAGATATTGGTGCCGCTGTAAACGCCCATGCCAAGGCCAATGGCTATTCCGTTGTTACAGAATTGGGTGGTCATGGTGTAGGCAAGGATTTCCATGTGGAGCCGTTTGTGCCACATGTTGGGCAGCCAGGAACAGGAATGCTTTTAGTTCCAGGCATGGTATTTACTGTGGAGCCAATGATTAATGCTGGCAAGTATAAGGTTACCGTTGACAAGAAGGACGGCTGGACTGTGCGTACCAAGGACGGCTCTCTATCCGCTCAGTGGGAAAAGACTATTTTGGTTACTGAAACAGGCACAGAGGTATTATCCAGTTAATATCGTATGGGAGGAATGGAATTGCGGGGATTACGTGGAGCTATTACTGTAGAGGAAAATACTGCCCAGGCAATTTGGGCTGCAACCCAGGAAGTTGTCAGCGAAATGCTGAAACGAAATAATGTGAACCCTGAGGACATAGGGGCGGCAATTTTCAGTGCCACTGAGGATATAACCGCAGCCTTTCCGGCCTCCGGGGCCAGAAAGCTGCCTGGCTTTGATGCCGTTCCGCTTTTTGATGCCCGCCAGATGGATGTGGAGGGAGCCATGGAAAAATGTATCAGGGTTCTCTTGCTGGTGGATACTGACCTGAAGCAGCGTGAAATCAAGCATGTTTTTTTAGGAAAGGCCGCCAACCTGCGTCCTGATTTAGCCAATAAAAAATAAGTTATTTATTATTTATCTTGCAAGGAGGATTAACTATGAACGAGATTATTGCTACTACAAATGCCCCAGGCGCCATTGGCCCATATTCTCAGGCCGTTAAGACTGCCGGTGGCATGTTGTTTGTTTCCGGACAGATTCCTTTGGTTCCTGCCACTGGTGCTGTTGTGGAAGGCGGCATTGTGGAGCAGACCACTCAGGTTCTTGAAAACCTGAAGGCCATTGTTACTGCAGCAGGCTACGCCCTTTCTGACGTGGTAAAGACTACCGTTTATATTACCAACATGGGAGACTTCGGCAAGGTAAATGAAATTTATGGCAAGTATTTTACTGAAAATTGTCCTGCCCGTGTATGTGTTGAGGTGAGCAAGCTGCCAAAGGATGTTTTGGTTGAAATTGACGTAATTGCTTCCAAGTAATATATTCAAAACATTTTAAGGAGTGAATTTCTTTGAGTAATGTAGAGAAAAATAGCGTAAATGCTATCCGTATACTGGCTGCCGAAATGATTCAGAAGGCCAAGTCCGGCCATCCTGGACTTCCAATGGGCTGTGCGCCAATTGCATACGAATTGTGGGGCAAGCACATGAATCATAATGGGAAGAATCCTAAGTGGGCCAACCGTGACAGATTTATTCTTTCTGGCGGTCATGGCTCTGCCATGCTTTATTCCCTGCTTCATCTCTTTGGCTATGGGCTTACCATTGATGATCTGAAAAATTTCCGTCAGCTGGATTCCCTTACTCCTGGTCATCCTGAATATGCCCACACTGTTGGTGTTGAAGCTACCACTGGCCCTTTGGGAGCAGGTATGGCAATGGCTGTAGGTATGGCAATGGCTGAAAGACATCTGGCTGCCGAGTTCAACAAGCCAGGCTATGAAGTAGTAGACCATTATACCTTTGTTTTGGGCGGTGATGGTTGCCTTATGGAGGGCATTTCATCTGAGGCATTCTCTTTGGCAGGCACTCTGGGGCTGAACAAGCTGATTGTTATTTATGACAGCAATCGTATTTCTATTGAAGGCAGCACTGACATTGCCTTTACCGAGGATGTTATGAAGCGCATGGAAGCCTTTGGTTTCCAGACCATAGATGTGGCTGATGGTACTGACTGTGCCGCTATTGGTGCAGCAATCGAAAAGGCCAAGGCTGATACTACCAGACCTTCCTTCATTCGTGTTCATACGGAAATCGGTTATGGCTGTCCTGCCAAGCAGGGTACTGCCAGTGCCCATGGTGAGCCTCTTGGTGAGGAAAATCTTCAGGCTACCAAGGAAAATTTGCAGTGGCCTGAGCAGGAGGCCTTCAAGGTTCCTGAAGAGGTTTATGCTGATTACAGGGAGCTGGCTTCCAGAGGTGAAAAGGCTGAAGCTGAATGGAACAAGCTCTTTGCGGCCTATTGTGCCAACTTCCCTGAGGAGGCCAAGCGTTGGGAGGAGTTCCATGCACCAGTGGATGCAGAGGCACTTCTCAATAATAAAGAATTCTGGGCAAGAAATGACAAGCCTACTGCCAGTCGTGCCCTTTCAGGCAACCTTATCAACAAGCTGAACGGAATTCTGCCAAACATGTTCGGTGGTAGTGCTGATTTGGCTCCTTCCAATAAGACTGAAATGAAGGGCGAGTCCTTCTTTGCCAAGGATAATTATGCCGGAAAGAATATTCATTTTGGTGTTCGCGAGCTGGCTATGGGTGCTATTGCCAATGGTATTACCCTCCATGGCGGCCTTCGCACTTTTGTGGGTACCTTCTTTGTGTTCTCCGACTACTTAAAGCCAATGATTCGTCTGGCTGCTATTATGGGTTTGCCTGTTACTTATGTATTGACCCATGACAGTATCGGTGTAGGCGAGGATGGTCCTACCCATGAGCCAATTGAGCAGCTGGCAATGCTCCGCAGTCTGCCAAACATCAATGTGTTCCGTCCGGCAGATGATATGGAAACTGCTGCGGCATGGTACAGTGCTATTACCAGCACCAAGACACCTACTGCACTGGTACTGACGCGCCAGAATCTGGCTCCGCTGGCTGGCAGCAGCAAGGAAGCTCTGAAGGGCGCCTATGTTGTATCCAATTCATCCAAGGAAATTCCGGATGGTATTATCATTGCTACCGGCTCCGAGGTTGCTCTGGGTATTGAAGCACAGGAAATCCTCAGGGACGAGGGGGTAGATGTTCGCGTTGTGTCCATGCCATGTATGGATATTTTCGAGGAGCAGAGCCAGGAGTACAAGGACAAGATTCTTCCTAAGAATGTCCGTGCCCGTGTAGCTGTAGAAGCTGGCAAGGACTTTGGCTGGGGGAAATATGTAGGCCTGGATGGTGCCACGGTGTGCATGACTTCCTTTGGTGCATCTGCACCTGCTGCGCAGCTCTTTGAGAAGTTTGGCTTCAACAAGGAGAATGTGGCTGAGGCAATGCGGAAGGTTATTGCAGGCTTAAAGTAAATTTTAAATATATTCGGGCAGGTAATGGCCGCCTATCGCAAGAACACTTCGCTAAAACGATTTTTTACAATAATTAAATAGCGATAAAAATTATAACGAGCTTTAAGATGTCCCTCACCTCTTTAGGTGGGGGAAAACAAACTACAACAGCTGGCGAGCATAT
>DFHJ01000086.1 GCA_002372665.1 Anaerovibrio lipolyticus | reverse complement strand
AGTAATTTCTTCGGCTACAGCCTCAATTACAGGCTCTGGCTCTGAAATTATTTCCTCCGCCTCTGGCTCGGTTTGAGCTATAGGCTCTGGTTCCGGTTCCTTGTCCTTGGCAATTAAAGCCTCAACTTCTTCTTCGGAAAGAATGGCTGAATTGACCACGGGAACCAGTTCTTCCTTAGCTGGAACAGCTTCCTGTTTCAGTTGGCTGTTTTCGCCATCAGCAGCTTCCAGCTGCTTTCGTCGTTTGCGGATAAAGAAATGATTAATACTGGTTATAACTATGGCCGCAACGAGAACCATGGTGCCCAACACAGTGAAACGGTATTCCGTAAGAAATGGTGCCACGGGAATTGACAGGAAATTTATCAGCAGTGCGCAAACACCACAACCCACCAAGGCCGGAAGACTCAAGGCCCAGTCCAGGGCACGGGCTATCTTATATACGACCAAAATGGCCACAGTCATAATGATAGCCGTCATAATAAAGAACATCAAATAAAATCACCACTATAGAATTGTAAGTATAGTTTGTGGTTATAACTTGTAGATATTATTCCCCACAATAAAAATATATTCGACAAACCACAGGGGAATCCTTTAAAATAAGCATAGGAACAATAAAAAACTGCATTTCCTTGCAGGGGATTTTCCCATTGTGTCGAATATACAGCTTTGCATTACAAGTTTAATTTTATCATAACAATTTAAATAAGCATAGTAGGAAAGAGGTATTTTTATGCAGGAATTAAATTTGAAGGTATTAAACAAGCCAGGATTACATGCACGCCCAGCCAAGGAATTGGTAAAGTTCAACAAGGGAATTGAATCTGAGGTGGTAATTAAGTTTAACGGTAAAAGTGCCAACATCAAGAGCATGATGGCTGTTATGGCATTGGGGGCCAAGCAGGATGCCGAGGTTACCGTTACCATTGAGGGGCCTGATGAGGCTGATGTGGCAAAGGCTGTAACTGAGATGTTCGCCAACGGTTTTGGATTCCCTGATGAACTGTAATGAAATACTGATCCGTGGGGGGAGGATTTGTTTATGTCAGAGAAAATTCAGGGGAATATTGCCATCCCGGGTATTGCCATTGGAAAAATAATGAAGGTGGGCCAGTCCCTTGATGGTTACATGGCAGCCTATACTCCGGGCAGTGCAGAGGAGGAAGTCTCCAAGCTGGAGGAGGCTATTGACACAATATCTGCAGCCATTGATGAAAGTGTTGAGGCCATGCGGGCAGCAGGGCAGGATGAGCAGGCTGAAATTATGGAGGCCCATTCCTTCTTGCTGATGGATCCTATGCTTACTGATGGCATGAATGATAAGACCCGTGAAATAGCCCATGCTCCAAAGGCTGTGCTGGAGGCTGCCCAGGAATGTGCTGAAATGCTGGCGGGTATGGATGACGAATATATGCGGGAGCGTTCTGCTGATGTAAAAGACATTGGCCGTCGTATTGCCCGTCATTTATTGGGGGTTAAGGAGCCGGAAATCGGTGAGGAGCCAGTGGTGCTCTGCGGCTTTGAGGTGGAGCCATCTGCCATTGCCAATATCTCCGACGATAAAATTGCCGGCGTTATCATGGGTCAGGGCAGTACCACCTGTCATGCCGTTATTATTGCCAAATCACGGGCCATTACCACTGTTGTAGGTCTGGAAAACCGGGTGGAGGATATTCCTGAGGGGGCCAAGGTGTTGCTGGATGGCAACGAGGGTCTTGTGCTGGTAAATCCGTCCGAGGATGAGCTGGCAGCCTATGAGGCAAAAATTAAGGCCCAGCAGGAAGAGCAGAAGCGTCTTGATGCTCTTAAGGAACTGCCGGCTGAAACCACTGATGGAGTGAAGGTGCAGCTGGCTGCAAACATTGGACTTCCAGAGGATGCAGAGGCTGCGGCCAAGTTTGGCAATCAAGGTGTTGGCCTGTTCAGAAGTGAGTTCCTTTTCATGGGACGTGAGAATATCCCAGATGAGGATTTGCAGTTTGAGGCTTATAAGCGGGCCATTGTGGCCTGCAAGGGGGAAACCTGTGTCATCCGTACCATGGATATTGGCGGTGACAAGCCTCTGGCATATTTAAATATTCCTCATGAGGACAATCCATTCCTCGGTTATCGGGCTATCCGCATAAGTCTGGAGCGCCCTGACCTTTTCATGCCACAGCTGAAGGGCATTCTGAGAGCCGGCGTTTACGGCAAGGCCGCCATTATGGCCCCTATGGTTATCAGTGTGGATGAAGTAAAAGGTATTCGTGCTGTCATGGAAAAGGCTATGGCTGAACTGGAGGCAGAGGGTAAAGAATACTCCAAGGACGTTGAACTGGGTATTATGGTGGAAACCCCGGCGGCAGCTGTAATGACTCCGGTGCTGGCAAAATATGTGGATTTCTTCAGCATTGGCACCAACGATCTGGTACAGTATACTTTGGCAGTGGACCGTGTAAATCCACAGATCAGCAAGCTTTATGATCACTTTAATCCTGCTGTGCTGCAGCTGATTTACCGCACCATTAAATCCGGTGTGGAGAATGGAAAATGGGTAGGCATGTGCGGTGAAATGGCCAGTGACCCATATGCAGCTGTTATTCTTATGGCTATGGGTATTACGGAGCTAAGTATGAGTGCTCCTTCCATTCCAAAGGTAAAGGAAAAGATTCGTTCTGTATCCATGGATGAGGCCAAGGCACATCTTGAAAGGGTTATGGCCATGGAAACCGGCGCAGAAATCCGAGAATATCTTCACAGTAAAATCTAAAAAATAGGGACTGCTTTTTGTGGTCCCTTTTTCTGTTTTCATTTGCTGTGGTATACTTCTTGTTAGGTGATAGCTGTGAGAATTTTTACAAATGATTGGGAACAATATCTGCTTCCTGAAATGGAGAAGCCATATTATAAAGAGCTTCGTCAGTTTCTTATAAATGAGTACCGTACCCGGCAAATCTTTCCGGATATGTATTCTATATTCAATGCCCTGCACTATACCAGCTTGGCGGATACCAAGGTGGTTATCTTTGGGCAGGACCCATATCATGAGCCGGGGCAGGCCCATGGTTTGAGCTTTTCTGTGTTGCCCAATGTGCCACCGCCACCATCCTTACAGAATATTTTTAAGGAGCTGGAAACGGATTTGGGCTGCAGCGTGCCGGACAATGGCTGTCTGGAGCCCTGGGCAAGGCAGGGGGTGCTGCTGTTGAATACAGTACTTACGGTGCGGGCACATAATGCCAATTCCCATCAGGGAAAGGGCTGGGAAATTTTTACTGACAGGATAATTTCCATACTTAATGAGCGGGAAAAGCCCATGGTATTTATTTTATGGGGGGTACCGGCAAGAAGGAAAAAGACTATGATTACCAATAAGGCCCATTTTATAATCGAGTCGCCCCATCCAAGTCCTCTTTCTGCCTATAGGGGCTTTTTTGGCAGTCGGCCGTTTTCAAGGGCCAACGAATTTTTAAAATCAACTGGCCAGGAGCCTATTAACTGGCAGCTGCCAAACATACATTAATTTTATTGGGCAAATGACTAGTGGCTTTCACGCCGTCCCTGTGCTAAAACTTTTTCTTGCTTTTATATAGCGGCAAAAATCATAACTCGCTTCGCCCTAAAGGACTAGCTTCGCGTCGCTCAAACAGATGATTTTTCCCACTATGATTAAGGTATAGCAACAAAAAGTTTCTTAACGCACAGTGACTAAATCTTCAAGCCACTAGTCATTTGCCCATAAATCAAATATTAAAAATAATTGTTGACAAGCTGCCACCTTTTAGATATAATTCTCGTTGTCTGAAAGATTCATAGGGGTATCGCCAAGTTGGTAAGGCACTGGATTCTGAATCCAGCATTCGTAGGTTCGAGTCCTGCTACCCCTGCCATTAGACTTCAGGAGACTGCATGGCAGTCTTTTTTTTTGCCTTCCCCTATGGGGAAGGGGGAACGTCCCAGTCTTTTGAGGCGGTGGATGAGGTAATTAAAAATATTTCTTGCATCGAATCTTTCGGAGTGATATAATTTTCAAGTCACAAGGACAAAGATAGTTTCAAATTTTCGTTTGATAACTTTCTCTGCTCCTTATGTAATAAGGAGCCAAAGACCAAAGAGGGAGGTGATTTCGTGAGAAAGTACGAAGTCATATTCATTGTTAAACCAATGGAAGAAGAGGCAACTAACGCTGTAGTTGAGAAGTTCACTAAGCTGATTGCTGCTAATGGCGGTACTGTTGATTCCGAGGATCGTTGGGGCAAGAAGCGTCTTGCTTATGAGATCAAGGATTGTACCGAGGGCTACTATGTTCTGCTTAACGTAACTGCAGAGCCTGCTTGCGTAGCTGAAGTTGACCGTGTTATGAAGATTACTGATGATCTTCTCAAGCACATGATTGTACGTGTAGAAGAGTAATAGTTTCGGGAGGTAAACCATGAACAAGGTTATACTGGCAGGCAGATTGGCTCGTGATCCAGAAATGCGTTATACCACTTCTGGTAAGGCAGTTGCATCGTTTTCTTTGGCAGTAAATCGCCGTTTTGGCCGTAATGCCGGAGATCAGCAGCAGACTGCGGATTTTATTCCGATTATCGCTTGGGAAAAATTAGCTGAAATTTGTGGTAATAACCTCATAAAAGGAAGTCAGGTATTGGTAGAAGGCCGTATGCAGGTGAGATCCTACGAGGCCCAGGACGGATCCAAGAGATACGTTACTGAGGTAGTTGCGAACGAGATTGAGTTTATGGGATCCAAGCAGCAGCGTGACCCTAATGCTAATGGTGGTGGATTTGCGCCATCTCCTGCTGCAGCACCAGCTGAAGCAGCTCCTATGGGCGGCTTTGGTGGCAGCCCAGTACCGGATGACGATATTCCATTTTGATAGGAGGGAATATACTTGATTAAGCGTGATAGAAGCAGAAGACCTCGTAAGAAGGTTTGCAGTTTCTGCGTAGATAAAGTAGAAGTTATCGACTATAAGGACGTTGCTAAGCTCCGTCGTTATATCACCGAGCGTGGTAAGATTTTACCTCGTCGTATTTCTGGCAACTGCGCAAAGCATCAGCGTCAGGTTACCGTTGCTATTAAGCGCGCACGTAACATCGCTTTGTTGCCATTTACTGCTGAGTAATAAAATGATAAGGAGGTGTCACTTCGGTGATACCTCTTTTTATTATGTTTCCTTTTTGAGAGGTTTTTATGGCAACCACAGAAAGATTAATTAAGGATATAACACGGGAACGGCGCTTTCATTTCCGTTTATTTATAGAAGGGATTATTGTAGGTATTTTTGCAGGCTGTGTTATCGCCCTGTTCAGATACCTGTTGGGGGCTTCGGAAATCCTGCGGCCCTTGATTTATAATATGGTAGCCGACAGCTTTGTGGCCGGTGATTATTCATTGCTCCTGTTGTACATCGTCACCTTTCTAATAATTGGCTGGCTGCTTATGAAGATAGTTCAAAATGAGCCCATGTGTACCGGTAGTGGAATTCCCCAGATAAAGGGGATTCTCATGGGGCGCATGAATATGCGATGGCTGTCCGTTTTGGTTTCCAAGCTCATTGGTGGTGTGCTGGCCATTGGTGCCGGTTTGTCCCTTGGACGTGAGGGCCCCAGTGTTCAGCTGGGGGCCTGTGTGGGACAGGGAGTGAGCCGCAGATTTATCAGAACCCGTTATGAGGAACGTATTCTGATGACTGCAGGTTCCGGAGCTGGCTTGGCGGCTGCCTTTAATGCACCTTTGGCTGGTGTTATTTTCGGCCTGGAGGAGCTTAACAAGAGCTTTTCTCCGGTGCTTCTTATGGCTTCCATTACGTCGGCAGTGACAGCCACCACCGTTACCCAGGTGATTTTTGGAGCGGGGCCGGTATTTCACATTGGTGATTTGGCTATTTTCCCCCTAAATATGTTTGGTATACTCATTATATTAGGTGTTTTTATTGGGCTGTTGGGGCGTATTTTTAACCCATCCCTGCTTTTTTCCATGAATACCTATGATCGCCTGGGACTAAGGGGCATAAAGCGACCACTGCTGCCTCTTTTGCTGGCGGCGGCTCTTGGCTTTATTTTGCCGGATATTTTAGGGGGCGGCAATCGATTGGTGGATGCTCTTTCCCATAATTGGTATCCCCTTTATTTTCTTATAATACTATTTGTGGGAAAGTTCCTCTTTACCATGGTGTGCTTTGGTTCCGGGGTACCGGGTGGCATATTCCTGCCTATGCTGGTGCTGGGGGCTGCTGGAGGTGCAGTATTTGGCAGTGTGATGGCCAGTTGTGGAATATTGCCTTACCTATATGTAGGGGATATTATCGTTTTCGGTATGGCGGCTTATTTTGCGGCGGTGGTAAAATCTCCTATTACCGGCAGTGTCCTTATCATGGAAATGACAGGCTCCTTCCATCATTTGCTGGCTCTTATATGTGTATCCATGACAGCCTATCTGGTGGCGGATCTTACGGGGGGCAAGCCTGTATATGAGGAACTGCTAAATCGTGCCATCAGACTGAAGGAAAAGGCTCATGGAATAGGAGCCAGTTCCTCGGGACGGCGCATTGCCCTGGAGCTGGTGGTGAGCTCCGGAAGTGTTGCTGATAAGGCATTGATTAAAGATATAAAATGGCCGGAGCAAACTGTTGTGGTGGACATAAAAAGGGGGCTGCAGCGCATAAACCCAATGGATGATGCCCGACTTTATGCAGGGGATTTTGTGTATTTGTTAACTAATGATACTGATATTTCCAAATTGAAGGATATGCTTGAAAAGGAATCTACCCCGAAACGTTAGAAAAAAATTTTTTCAGTTGTAGTATTTTTTGAAATTTCGTGCAAAAGAATATGAAATATGATAAAGTAATAACGAGTTAAAATGACTGTTGTCTCGTTGAAACGCTATTTTGAAGATTTTTCTTTTTGCAAAGAAAAATTTGAACAATGGCGTTATACCTGGAAAAATTGAGACCCATTTAGGATTTTCATACGCAATAGTGTATTATTTTGAGTGTAAGGACGTGGGATAGATGTTT
>DFHJ01000128.1 GCA_002372665.1 Anaerovibrio lipolyticus | reverse complement strand
AAAAAGAATTAAAAAAACAATATATTAATTTTTATTAAATGTTAAAAAAAGACTAATTTAAAGATATAACGAGCTTTAAGATGTCCCCTTCCTCTTTAGGTGGGGGAAAATAAACTACAACAGCTGGTGAGCATCTCTCCCAGCTCGTTGAAACGCTAATTGGAAGTTTTTTCTTCTAAAGAAGAAAAATTTGAACAATGGCGTTATAAAAAATTAATTTGCAAATTAAATTGGAGGTTTTTTCTAATGATTACAAGTACAGATTTTCGTACAGGTTTGACAATTGAGATTGATGGTGGCGTATGGCAGGTAGTAGACTTCCAGCACGTTAAACCAGGTAAGGGTGCAGCCTTCGTTCGTACCAAGATTAAGAATGTAGAAACTGGTGCTGTTGTTGAGCGTACCTTCAATCCTAACGAAAAGATGCCTCAGGCCCGTCTGGACACTGCCCGCATGGCATTCCTCTATGAGACTGACGGCATGTACACTTTCATGGACAACGAGACCTATGAGCAGACTGAGCTTAACAAGGAGCAGCTTGGCGATGCTCTGAACTATCTTCAGGAGAACATGGAGGTTGCTATTCAGTCCTACAAGGGCCGCGTAATTGGTGTAACTCTCCCTAACTCCGTAGAGCTGAAGGTTACTGAGTGCGAGCCAAGCGTAAAGGGTAACACTGCTACTGGTGCTACTAAGATGGCAACTTTGGAGACCGGCTATGCAGTTCGTGTACCTCTCTTTATTAACGAGGGTGATGTACTCCGCATCGATACCCGTACCGGTGCTTACATCGAGCGTGCATAATATTTAGTGAAATTACTTTTAGGCTGTGGAAAATGTTGCGACATTTTCCACAGCTTTTTTCTTCTTATAATCATTTTATACATAATATACACATTTCTTGAATAACAACTACATGTTTGGTATAATGATACACAAGTAATACTATGTTTATATTGATTGGGGGGGTATTTGTATGGCAGATGAAATGATTAAAATTGATGATGGTTTAGGCTCTGTTCGCATTGGCGATGAGGTTGTCAGCATGATGGCCGGTATTGCTGCACTGGAGATTCCCGGCATAGCCGGAATGAGTGGCGGCCTGGTTGGCGGTATTGCTGAGCTCCTTGGCAGAAAGAATCTTTCCAAGGGCGTTAAAGTAGAAGTGGGTGAAAAGGAAGCCCGCGTTGATTTGTACATCATTATTAAATACGGTGAGCGTATTCCGGACGTGGCTATTGCTGTTCAGGAGAACGTAAAGAAGCAGATCGAGAGCATGACCGGACTGAGCGTTATCGAGGTCAATGTTCACGTTCAGGGCGTGGATTTCGGCGAAGAAGAAAATAAGGAAGAAACCAGAAAAATCCGCTAGGGGGCAGTTTAATGGGAGTATTTAACAGATTCCTGCTGTTTTTGTACACCTTGTTGTTTGGTGTAGTAAGCCTGGGGGTCGTTTTACTGGTATTTAATGTTGTTCCGGAAAGAGTGCTTCTCAACGAGTATCAGTTTGCTGTAACACAGTGGCAGACAGGTGCTGTTGCTGCTGTCGTGTTTATCATCAGCATACATCTGTTGTTTTGTTCCTTTGCCGGTAAAGGCAACAAGGAGCTGGCCGCAGGAGATATTGTGCTGGTACACGGTACTGAGGGGGATGTGAACGTTTCCATTAACGCCATAAAGGGTATGATAGAGCGGATTTCCAGTGGTGTACGTGGTGTACGTGAAGCAAAGGTCAAGGCTCTTTTGAAGCAGGACAAGGAAAAGGGCGACTGTCTGAATCTGGATGTTAAGCTTGAGGTGGGACAGGAACGCAGTATAGCAAACATTTCTGATGATGTTCGTACCCAGTCAAGCAAATACCTGACTGACATAGCATGTATTTCTAATTTTAATGTTGTGGTTTCCGTTCAGAGTATTTCCAGCGGTGTGGTTGTCAAGAAAAGACGACTGAAGTAATGGAGGTGTCTGAATGGATAACGAAATCAGCTTGAAGCAGGCTCTGGCCAACGCTTTTCGCCGTCAGTGTGAAAGACGTCCAGGGACCCTTTTGGGGATAGCAGGAGGCATTTTGATTGCTGTGGGCATTTTGCTCTTTGGCTTTTGGAGTGTAATGTTTGTAGTTATTTGTGGCTTTATAGGCTGCTTTATCGGTAAGAATATTGATAAGGGCGGTAGCTTTATAGACAATATCCGTGATTCCGTTCCCCGGGATATTCACCGGTGGCGCTGATAGCCAAATATATTATTTTGTTTAAGAATCGAGGAATATAAGTATGAGTCGTAGACAAGCTCGTGAGGTAGCACTTCAGGCTTTGTTTCAGTTGGATATGAATCCGTTGGATGAAGGTATGGATGTAGCTCAGGCCAGACAGAATGCCATTGATGCTGCTGTTTTTGCAAAAGATGAGGATGTTAAGCTGGGCAGCAAGGACATGGATTTTCTGAAGGGGCTGGTAAATGGTACTCTTGATAACCAGGAGCCCATTGATGAAATGATTACCACTAGCTCCAAGGAGTGGAAGCTGCAGCGTATGGCCGGAGTAGACAGGAATATTACCCGTATGGCTGTTTATGAGCTTAAGTTCTGCGAGGAGAAGCTGACTCCTAATATCATTATTAATGAGGCAGTTGAGCTGGCCAAGAAGTTTGGCACTGATGAGTCAAGCCGTTTTGTAAATGGTATTCTGGGAGCTATTGCTCGTGTATAAAATCTAGGGCCGCATTTTTGGGTGCGGCCCGTTTTCTGTGTTTTAGAATATGCTTTTTCGGGTGAAATATGGCTGTTATCAGAAGTGTTTCTGAGGTAACTAAATATATTGCGGGACTTTTAAAGAATGATCTGGCCCTGCACAATGTCACTATCAGGGGGCAGATTTCCAATTTTAAGCAATATTCCTCTGGTCACTGCTACTTTGATTTGAAGGATAAGGATTCTATTTTAAAGTGCGTTATTTGGCGAAGCTATGCGGAACGGCTGAGATTTCGTCCTGAAAACGATATGCAGGTTTTGGCCACTGGCAGCGTGGAGGTTTACGAGCGTGACGGCAAGTATCAGTTTTATGTCAGCCGTATGGTTCCAGATGGTGTGGGGGAGCTTGCTCTGGCCTTTGAGCAGCTTAAGGAGCGTCTTTCCAAGGAGGGCCTTTTTGATGCTGAATTTAAGAAGAATTTACCTGCTTATCCCAAGACCATTGGTATTGTTACATCGCCAACGGGGGCAGTTCTGAGGGATATTTATACGGTGTCAAGGCGGCGTATGCCATCAATAAGACTGGCTCTTTATCCTGTTATGGTGCAGGGGGCAGGCTCAGCAGAGCAAATAGCCCATGGTATTGATTTTTTCAACGCAAAATATCCTGTGGATGTACTGATAGTAGGCCGTGGCGGCGGTTCTATGGAGGACTTGTGGTCCTTTAATGAGGAAGTGGTGGTTCGGGCTATTTTTAATTCCCAAATACCTGTTATTTCCGCTGTGGGCCATGAAACAGATTTTACGCTGGCGGATTTTGTGGCTGACCAGAGAGCAGCTACCCCATCCCAGGCGGCGGAGTTGGCAGTACCGGATGTGTCTGAGGTAATTCAGCGCATAAATTCTGCCAGGGAAAGATTGCAGATGGCGGCTGTTACAAGTATTAAAGACTCCAGACGTAGTCTGGAAGCTATTATGGACAGCTTTGTATTTATCCAGCCACTTCGTATGCTGGAATCAAGCAGTATGAGGCTGGAGAGCTTGCAGTCGGGATTAAACAAGATAGCAATTCAGCTGGTGAAGGAGAAGAAAAACCAGCTACTTCACGATATGGAAAAATTGGAGCTGATAAATCCTCTGGGAGTTATCAGACGGGGTTATGGTATTGTTCATGACCAAAGGGGCACTATTGTCAGTGATATCAGCAATATAAAGGTTGATGATATGGTGTCTGTAAAGCTTAATGGGGGGCAGTTTGATGCCCAGGTTAAGGCAATAAGGGAGGAGTAGTTCGATGCCACGGAAAAAAGAGGCTTCCTTTGAGGAAAATCTGGCGGAGTTGGAACAGATTGTAGATAAATTGGAAAGTGGCGAGGCAAGCCTGAAGGATGTTATTGATAACTATACATTGGGCATGGAGCTTTCCAGAAAATGTCTGGCTGAACTGAAATCAGTTGAGGACAGGATGAATGTCATCCTCAGCGAAGAGAATGGAAAAGTAGTGGAAATGCCTTTGGAGCTTAAGGGAGGACAATAATTGTGGACAAGACTCAGTGGAATGAACGAATTAAGCTAATAGAAAAAGCTCTGGTGGAGGAGCTTCAGGAAGATAAGGCATTGGACCCAACTCTTTGTGAATCCATGAAATACAGCCTCACTGCAGGTGGCAAGCGATTGCGCCCAATTCTTGTTATGGCGGCGGCTGATGCCATTGGTGCCAAGGGCACTGATTTTATTCATATTGCCTGTGCCATCGAAATGATTCACACCTATTCCCTTATTCATGATGATTTGCCTGCCATGGATAATGATGATTATCGCCGTGGCAAGCTGACCAACCATAAGGTGTATGGTGATGGTATGGCCATTTTGGCTGGAGATGCCCTGTTGACCCAGGCCTTTGAGGTAATGCTTCGTCAGGACAATTTACCGGCAGATGTGCTGTTAAAGGTAGTTCGGGAAATGTCCATTGGTGCTGGCCCTAACGGTATGGTGGGGGGACAGGCCATTGATCTGGAGGCTGAGGGCAAGCAAAAATCCCTTAGTCTTGAGGAATTAAAGAAAATGCACGCCGGTAAAACGGGTGCTTTATTTAGAGCTGCCATAAGAAGTGGTGCTATTGTGGCTGGGGCCTCTGACAAGGAGCTGGCGGCCCTTACTACCTATGCTGATTGCTTTGGACTTGCATTCCAAATTACTGATGACATTCTTGATGTTATTGGTGATGAAGCGGTTATTGGCAAGCCTGTAGGCAGTGATGAGCGTAATGACAAGTCCACCTATGTGTCCCTTACTTCCCTGGATGAAGCCAAGAAGCTGGCGGCTGATACTGTGGCAGAAGCCGTTGCTGCCTTGGAAATGTTTGGTGACAAGGCCACCTTCTTGCGGGAGCTGGTTGAATATCTATTAAAGAGAAATAAGTAATTAAGGAGCCACACTATGTCTGAGAACATATTGGAAAAAATAAACAGTGCTTCTGATGTGGCTAAGTGCAGCTTGGAGGAGCTTAAAGCTCTGGCTGGTGAAATCAGAAGCAAAATTATAAATACCTGTGCCACCAATGGCGGTCATTTGGCACCTAGTCTTGGTACTGTTGATTTGACTCTTGCGATGTACAGTGTATTCAATCCTGAAAAGGATAAGATAGTATGGGATGTGGGGCATCAGGCATATTCCCATAAAATTCTCACTGGTCGTAAGGAAAGATTTAGCACTTTGCGCACCAAGGGAGGCATTACAGGCTTCCCAAAACGCTCTGAGTCTAAGTGTGATGCCTTTGGTGTCGGTCACGCCAGTACCTCCATTTCTGCTGCAGTGGGTATGGCCATTGAACGTGATATTCGCAAACAGGATTATAGCGTTATTGCGGTAATCGGTGATGGGGCCTTTACTGGTGGTGAGGCCTATGAAGGCCTTAACTATGGCGGAACCATTGGCAAGAATATGATTGTGGTTCTTAATGACAATGAGATGTCCATTGATAAAAATGTGGGTGCCATGTCAGAGTACTTGAGCCATATTCGCATTATGCCCCAATATCACAAGGCAAAGAAGGAGCTGCAGGAATTTTTAAAGGGGTTCCCTGGAATTGGTGAAACGGTATGGAACGCAGCTGGCTCCGTTAAGGATGGTATTTATGCCCTTTTGACTCCGGGCAGTGTATTTGAGTCCCTTGGATATACCTATGTAGGGCCTATTGACGGTCACAACATCGAAAAGATGCAGGAGATTTTCCAAAAGGCAAGGGGCATTGATGGTCCTGTGCTTATTCATGTGCGAACCACCAAGGGAAAAGGGTATTCCTTTGCAGAAAATCAGCCCCATAAGTTCCACGGAGTGGGTAAATTTAACTGCGACACCGGTGAAATGATAAAAAAGGAGGGGGCACCTCCTTCTTATACGGATATTTTCAGCGATGCTCTTATCGAGCTGGCAGGAAAGTATGATAATATTACCGCAATTACGGCGGCTATGCCATCGGGCACTGGCCTAAAGAAGTTTTCCGGTGTGTATCCGGAACGCTTCTTTGATGTGGGTATTGCGGAGGAACATGCCATGACTATGGCAGCTGGAATGGCGGCAGTTGGTGGCAAGCCATTTGTGGCATTGTATTCCACCTTTGCCCAGCGGGCATACGATCAGATAATTCACGATGTTTGTTTGCAAAATCTGCCTGTTACCCTTTGCCTTGACCGCGGTGGCTTGGTAGGGGCTGATGGCCCGACCCATCATGGCGTATTTGATTATTCCTATTTACGGCACATTCCTAACATGGTGGTAATGGCTCCTAAGGATGAAAACGAGTTGCGAAATATGCTTTATACAGCAGCAAATTACAATGGTCCTATCAGCGTGCGTTATCCCCGTGGCTCTGCCACAGGGGTACCTGTGAGGGATGGCTTTGAGCAGCTTGAAATCGGCAGGGGAGAAATTCTTTCCAGAGATAGCAAAGCAATAGTATTACTTGCTGTTGGCAGTATGGTAAAGCAGGCCGTAAAGGCAGCACAAATCCTGAAGGAAAAGGATATTTACACCACTGTTGTGAACATGAGATTTGTAAAGCCTCTGGATACTGGTCTTATTGATGAGCTGGTAAGGGATGCCCGTCTTGTGGTAACCTTGGAGGAAAATGCACTGGCCGGGGGCTTTGGCTCCGGCGTTTTGGAATATTTGGCAGATGCCGGTATCAATACCGCCAAGATTATGCGTTTTGGCATAGAGGATAAGTTTATCGAACAGGGCTCCTGCCCTGAGCTTCTGGAGCTTTGCGGCCTTCTTCCGGAACAGATTGCGGACCGCATTGCAAAGGATTATGGTGATTTATAATTATGGGTGATAATACGGAAAAAGTAAAAAAAGAGCGTCTTGACGTGCTTCTTGTGAAAAAGAATCTGGTTCAGAGCCGTGAACGGGCCAAGACCACCATTATGGCCGGGATGGTTATTGTGGATGGCAACAAGATTGACAAGGCGGGCACCATGGTTAAGGAAAATGCTGATATCCGGGTTTTGGGAAATCAGATTCCTTATGTAAGCCGTGGTGGCCTTAAGCTGGAGAAGGCCATTAAGGAATTTGGCGTGGAGCTTAAGGGAAAGGTTACTGCTGATATTGGTGCTTCCACTGGAGGATTTACCGATTGTATGCTCCAAAATGGTGCTGTAAAGGTGTTTGCCATTGATGTGGGATATGGTCAGCTGGCCTGGAGTCTACGCACTGATGAACGGGTAGTAAATATGGAGCGCACCAACGTGCGCAATGTAACCCCGGAGGATATCGGCCAGCTTATTGATTTGGCTTCCATAGATGTGGCCTTTATTTCCCTGGAGAAGGTTTTGCCTGCTGTAAAGGCAATGCTGAAGCCGGATGGCCAGGTGGTAGCTCTCATTAAGCCACAGTTCGAGGCTGGCAAGGAAAAGGTGGGCAAAAAGGGTGTTGTAAGAGATCCTAAGGTTCATCTGAAGGTTATTCATAAGGTTATTGATACTGCCCATGAGATGGGATTTGTCACCAAGGAGCTGACTTTTTCTCCCGTAAAGGGGCCTGAGGGCAATATTGAATATCTCGTTTGGCTTACCAAGGACAGAGAAGCTGCTGATAATGTAACTGATGAGGTAATGGCAAGCACTGTTGAGCTGGCTCACAGCAACCTTGACAAGTAATTTGCGGGAAGTTTAGCTAAATAAAGAGGATATCTTTATGAAGACAATTGCTATTTATCCAAATATTAATAAGGACGAATCAGCCAAGGTTATGGAAAGAATCCATAGCTATTTTGCGGACAAGCAGGACAGGGTTCGCATTGTTGTGTCGCGCAGCATTGCGGAAATGTTTAACTGTCCTGAGTATGGTATAGATGATTTGGACAATGAACCCATTGATTTGGGACTGAGTATCGGTGGTGACGGAACTCTTTTGGGGATATGTCGCAAGCTGTATACCCGAAAGATTCCAGCTTGTGGAATCAACATTGGTAACGTGGGCTTTCTTACAGATATTGAGCTGACAGAGCTGGAGAGTCGCCTTGATAACCTTTTAAATGGTGAGTATCAGGTGGTGGAGCGTACGGTTATTTCCGGCTCTGTTTTGAGCCAGGGCAATCGGCGTATGCTGGGCCATGCCATTAATGATGTGGTTATTGGCAAGGGCGGTCTTTCCCGTATGCTGAGTCTTAGCGTGCGTATAGATGATACCATGATTAACGATTATAAGGCTGATGGTGTTATTGTTTCCACTGCCACTGGCTCTACGGCCTATTCCCTTTCAGCAGGCGGACCAATAGTTAATCCAAGTGTTCCCGCACTTCTCATTACCCCAATTTGTCCTCATACTCTGGATGCCAGACCAATGATAATACCAGATGATGAGGAAGTACAGATTTATATTGCGGCAGTTCATCAGGATATTCAGATGACCTTTGACGGTCAGGAGAGCTTCCAGCTTTTGCCAGGGGATGTGGTTTATATCCGCAAGGGAAAGAACCCGGCACGCATAATAAAATTTGGTGACAAAAATTATTACGACACTCTAAAAAGTAAGTTATGGGGGAATTCTAAATGAAGGCTCATAGACAATCAAAGATTAAACAGATTATTGAAAATCAGATAATTGAGACTCAGGAGGATTTGGCCGCAGCCCTTAGAGCAAGGGATATTGAGGTTACCCAGGCCACCGTTTCCAGAGATATTAAGGATATGCAGCTGGTGAAGATTCCTTGTGGCAATGGCAAGTACCGCTATGCTTATCCAATGGATACTCAGACCATGCACTCCGAGGATCGTATGCAGCGTCTGTTTAAGGAGCTGGTAAAGAAGATTGACTACAGTGAAAATATCATTGTGGTAAAGACCATGCCCGGGGCCGCCAATTCCATTTGTGCAGCTCTTGATAATGCCCGCTGGCCTGAGGTTATTGGCACTGTCGCTGGTGATGATACCATTTTGGCAGTGGTAAAGTCCTCCAGTATGGCTGAGGACGTGGCTCTGAAGCTGGAAGCCATGAGTATGGGAATTAAATGATTGAAGGAATGTTTGGGTAGCTAGGAGATTTTCAAAATGCTCAACACACTTACAATATGGAACTTTGCTTTGTTGGAGCAGGTTCAGATAGATTTTGACAAGGGACTTAACATCCTTACCGGAGAAACTGGTGCCGGTAAATCAATCCTTATTGATGCTCTGGGGGCCATGCTGGGAAATCGCCTGTCCACGGATTTTATCCGTACAGGGGCTGACTGGCTCCGGGTGGAGGCTATTTTCTCTCTGGATAATCAGCCAAGGGTTGTTGCTTATCTCAATGAAAATGCCATTGATACAACGGAGGGAGAGCTTATTATCACCCGTCAGATAACCAGCAACGGACGTGGCACTATACTGGTAAATGGCTGTCACACCACTGTGGCCGTACTAAAAAAATTGGGAACATTACTGGTAGACATCCATGGCCAGAACGAGAATCTGGCCCTTCTTAATGTTTCCAATCAATACAAGCTGGTGGATGGCTCAGATGATCGCATAAAGGGAGCCTTAACTGCTTATCAGCAGGCCTTCAAGTCATTTAAGGACAAGGAGCAGCAGCTGGCTGAAAAGGAAAAAAGCTCTGCTGATAACGAGCAGAAGCTGGAAATGCTGAAGTGGCAGGTACAGGAAATTGAGGCGGCCCAGCTTCAGGATAATGAGGATGAGGAGCTGGAGCGGGAAATAAAGAAGCTGTCAAATGCGGAAAAGATTTCCAACTATATCGGGGAGGCCTGTCGGAATCTTTACGGTGGCAGTAGCAACGGTATAGGCGTTGTCAGTGCCTTGGAAGAAGTAGTGGAAAATCTCAGGGATTTATCACGATTTGATGATTCACTGGATAATGTAACCGATACCATAAAAGAGGCCTGTATTCAGATAAAAGAAGCAGCCTATGAGGTTCGGGACTATGGTGATGAGCTGGAATTTAACCCACAGCTTTTGGATAAGCTACAAAGCCGTATGGATGTAATAGACAAGCTACGGAAAAAATACGGTGCCACCATTGAGGATATTATGGCTTTTAAGGAAAAGGCCCAGCAGCAGCTCAATGATATTGAAAACTACGATGATGATATTTCCGCCTTGAAGCAGGAAATAGAGAAGGCCCGTGAAGAAGCCACCGCCTGTGCTGCTCGTCTTACAGAGCTAAGAAAACAGGCAGGGGACAGACTTTCCATGGCCATTGAGGAACACCTTCATGAGCTGGGAATGCCTGATGCCAGACTGGAGATTGCCATTAATGAGGCCGAAGAACTTGGCAGCCTTGGGGCTGATGAACTGGAAATTCTCTTTTCTGCCAATCCTGGACAGGATATGCGACCAATTCAAAAGGTGGCTTCTGGCGGTGAGCTTTCCCGTATTGCTCTTTCTATTAAAGCGGTTACAGCCTTTAGGGATGATTCACCGGCCAGTATGATTTTTGATGAAATTGATACCGGTATCGGTGGGCGTACTGCCCAAATGGTGGCAGAGCGTATTGCCATGGTGGCGGCGGACAAACAGGTGCTTTGTATTACCCATTTGCCTCAGATTGCTTGCATGGCGGATGTGCATCTTTACATTAACAAGCAGGTAGTTAATGGCATGACCTCAACCTCTGTACGGGCCCTTACCGAAGGGGAGCGGGTTAATGAAATTGCCCGCATGGCCTCCGGTGTGGATGTATCTGCTGCATCCCTTGATAATGCCCGTGAAATGCTGGCTAATGCCGGGGTAAAGAAGCAGCAATACAGCCGTAAATTAGGTTAATTTTTATTATGGACTAAAGCAGAGTTTTATACTAAAATATTTTTTTGGAGGCTTCTATGTACGAAGACTTAATTGAAATAAAAGAATCAAGTGAGAATATATTTGATGGTAATTTGCTCCATGTAAGGAAGGATAAGGTGAAGCTGCCAAATGGGGGTACTGCCTACCGTGAGTGGATAAAGCATCCGGGAGCTGCAGCTGTTATTCCCGTTACGGAGGATGGCCAGGTTATTCTCGTAAGACAATATCGTTATCCTATTGATGAGGTAACTTTGGAGATTCCGGCGGGGAAGCTGGATATGCCCGGGGAGGACCCTTTGGAGTGTGCCAAGCGTGAGCTTAGCGAGGAAACCGGCTATACTGCCAAGGAGTATAAATTCTTCACTAAGCTGGCCACCTGTGTAGGCTTTTGTAACGAGGTTATTTATATCTATGCTGCCAAGGGGCTGGAGCCAGGAAAGCAGCATACTGATGAAGATGAATTTATTAATGTGGTTAAGCTGCCCCTCAGTGAGGCAGTGGCAATGGTGGAGAATGGCCGCATAAATGATGCCAAGTCCGTAACTGCCATTTTAATGCTGGATCGCATTTTGAACAAATAGTTGGAGGCTTTATGTTTGATTTTAGTTTAATGAGTATTATTGCGGGATTGCCTGGTTTGCTTTTGGCCCTTGTTCTCCATGAATATGCCCATGCCCGGGTGGCTGTGGCCATGGGAGATTTTACACCAAAGCTCACTGGCCGTCTTACATTAAATCCAATGGCCCATATTGACCCTATTGGTTTACTGATGCTTTTGGTTTGCCGTTTTGGCTGGGCCAAGCCAGTAATGGTTAATCCTAGAAATTTTAAGGATATGAAGAAGGGCAATATTTTGGTGGCTCTTGCTGGCCCTGCAGCTAACTTTTTAACAGCTTTTGTAACACTTTTTATTATGATGGTTTTATTTAAGCTGGGGATGTTAAACACTGTGGGAATAAAGACAGTATTATCCATGATTGTTCTTTTCAATATCAACTTTGGAATTTTTAATCTGATTCCACTGCCACCCTTGGATGGTTCCAAAATCCTTTTGGAGTTTTTACCGGGAGAGCTGGCTTATAAGTATATGGGGCTTGAAAGATATAGCTTTATCATCCTTATTATTTTGATTATGACACCTGTTCTTAGCAGCATTCTTGTGCCATTATCAAGCCTGATTTTGCATATCTTTGAGACTATATTGAGTGTAATCTTGTAAAAGGAAGCATAAATGAATTAAAAAACTGAGAGGGGTTTCAATAAAAAATGGAAAAGATTATTTTAACTGGTGACAGACCAACTGGCAGACTTCACATAGGTCATTATGTAGGTTCTCTGAAGCGCAGAGTTGAGCTGCAGAATTCCGGGGAGTTTGATAAAATCTACATTATGATTGCTGATGTTCAGGCATTGACTGATAATTTTGAGAATCCTGAGAAGGTTCGTCAGAACATCCTGGAGGTTGCTCTTGACTACCTTTCTGTAGGTCTTGACCCAGCTAAATCCACGTTGTTCATTCAGTCCCAGGTGCCACAGCTTACTGAGCTTACCACCTACTATATGAATCTGGTTTCTGTTTCCCGTGTGGAGAGAAATCCTACCGTCAAGGCTGAGATTCAGCAAAAGAATTTTGAAAAGAGTATTCCTGTGGGATTCTTTACTTATCCTATCAGCCAGGCCTCCGATATTACTGCTTTTAAGGCAACTCTGGTTCCAGTAGGTGAGGACCAGCTGCCTATGCTGGAGCAGTGTAAGGAAATCGTTCGCCGCTTTAACATGATTTATGGCGGTGAGGCCTTGGTGGAGCCGGATATTATGCTGCCGGAAAATGAGACCTGCCGTCGTCTCCCTGGTACTGATGGCAAGGCCAAGATGTCCAAGTCCATTGGCAACTGCATTTATCTTTCCGATGATGCGGAAACCGTTCGTAAGAAGGTTATGGATATGTACACTGACCCTACCCATATTAAGGTTTCTGACCCAGGCCATGTGGAGGGCAATGCTGTATTTACATATCTTGATGCTTTCAGCAAGCCGGAGCACTTTGAGAAGTATCTCCCAGAGTATGAGAATCTGGATGCCCTTAAGGAGCACTACACCCGTGGCGGTCTTGGTGATGTAAAAATCAAGAAGTTCCTGAACAGTATCCTTCAGGAGGAGCTGGAGCCTATTCGTGCCCGTCGTAAGGAATACGAAAAGGATATTGCCGGCGTATATGAAATTTTGAAAAAGGGCAGCGAAGAGGCCAGACGTGTGGCAGAAAACACCCTGCAGGACGTACGTAATGCCATGAAAATTAATTACTTCTCTGACGAGGAGCTGATTAAGGCCCAGGCTGCAAAGTATCAGGGATAATATGTAAATTTTATATCATTTTTTTGAGGCACTCTTTATGGGTGCCTTTTTTACTATGAAATCTTAGTGAATCAAATCTGAAAGATGAAGATGAACTTTAGATTTCGTGTAAGGGCTGATGAAAGCCCGTATGCTTTCATCTTGCTAATTTTGAATAAATAAATAAAATGGATTGTGATTTTTTATTGGTTTGTTGAATGCACTGCAAAGGGATGTGGTTAAATGAGCAAGGATGAAGGATATAGACACATAAATGACGAATAAAACACGTGATGGTATATTTGTGATTGATTAACGTGAGGTGATATATATGAAGAAAGCAGGAAGATTATCTCATAAACGTTTATGTGCCTTAACAGCATCAGTTTTACTGGGGATTTTATCAATGTCCGTAGCCAGTGCAGGTGAGGAAATTAACAGTGGCAATAAAGAGGTTTTTGTCGTAAATATTATTGATGATACGGATGCTACCCGGGAGCAGATAAAAAACTATATTTTTTTCGATGGCATAATAGGCAAGAACCCTATGACCATAAGTGATGATAATAAGAACGGTATTATAAAGGGAATACAGTATTGGGCTGATATTTTGGCTCCAAATACTACAATAACTCACCCAGCCCAGTTTTTTGTGGCTGGTATAGCCAATGAAAAAAATGCCTATGCTGGTTTTTATGCCTTCGATAAGGGCAGCTTTACCATTCAGCCATATTTTGAAGAGTATCTTCAGGGGCTACGGGATTTAAATGATGTAAATATATTAAAATTTGAAACTGGTGCGGATAAAAAAATCTATGAAAATGGTCAGCTGGTGGATAATGGGGCCTATGGCACAATCATGCTTGGACAGTATATGGGAGCAAAGCGGGAGGGCTCCACAGATGGCTGGTGGATGAAGGGAAATGCTGTATTGCCTGATAATGAGCATGCTGTCGATGGTATAGCCATGTTGCGTCATGAAGTAGGTCATTCCTTGGGAATTAATTCCCAAGTAAATGTAGAGCTGGATAAGGATGGAAAACCGGTGATAGATCAGGATGGTACTACTGTATATTATTTTCCGGTAAGATTAGGCAAGAATAATACGTATGCGGATCATGTCTATGATCAGAATCTTAACCGGTCCCAACCAAATCAGCTGATAATAACGTCAAAGGAGTTTGAACGTCGTCAGGCTGCTGACCCTACTCTTAAGCCATCGGATTTTTTCATTTTGGATAATAAATTAGACGATAAGTTTAAATCGGATAATCCACGGTCAGGCAACGCGTATTTTATAGGTGATAATGTATCCAAGGTATTAAATGGACGGACCTTTGATGGGGTTGACGGTCTGCCATTGAGAACCTGGGAAACAAATACAGATGAAAAGGTAGTATTGGACATGGGGCATTTTGAACTAAATAGCCTTATGAGCCATAATGAGTACCGCAATATGACAATATTTAATGAGGTGGAGCTGGCCGAGTTGCAGGATATAGGCTATAACTTTGATCGACGGGCTCATTTTGGTTATTCCATCTATAATGACAATCTGACCTTTACTAACACCAATGGTTATTCAGCCCGTAACAATGAAGGAACAGACTATATTGACCAATACAGCACCATTCCTTTTGGGGTAGGTCTTCATATTTATGGCTCCAATAATAATATTACCCAGGCGGCTAATGTTTTTACCAAGGGCAATGGGGCAGTTGGTATTTGGGTAAGTGGAACGGATAATAAATTGACTCTGGCCCAGGGGCATGAAATCCATGCCGATGGTGAGGATGGCGTAGGCGTGTTGGTATCCTATGGTGGCAGTCAGGTCTTTAACCAACAGGGAACCGTTACTGCCAATGGACAGAAGGGCAGTGGTGTACGCTTTGATTTTGGCTCCAATATGCTGGGGGCTGACGAAATCTATTGTGGCTCCTATATTTACTATGACAGGGATGTAGAAGACCAAGGCACCATAACCACTGCTAAGAATGTAAAATACAATGATAAAAAGGATATGGATAATTATGCACCGGAGCTGGGAGCCCCGCTGATAAGTGAATATAATTTATCGGGTAGCTTGTCTGGTGGCGCCAATGCCATTTATATTGGCAAAAATGCTTTTGTACATAATATTAATGTAAATTCCGGTGCCCATATAACTGGCAATATAACCTCTGATTGGAAGCATTTTGGAGCTTCTGTCTATGAAGGAGCCTATGACAGTAGTGGTGCTAAACGTGATGTGCTGCGTATTCAGTATGATGGCAAAATGGAAAAAAATGGCTATGAATACTATAAGTACATACCGGATTTGGTGACGAACCTGAATATCAATACAGATCTGAAATATGATGGAGATATAAATGGTGCTGACAACATGAAGCTGAATGTTAATGGCGGAACCCTGAATTATGGGGGAACAGCCAATGTGGTAAATGTGAATGTGGCCAAAGGGGCCCAGCTTTATGGCGGCACCTATACAGTTAATGATATGACCTCCAGTATGGCAGATGGCTTTAGTGATAAAACCACTGGCAAAGTTTATAATCATGGAGTTATTGGGGCGTCCAGTTCAGATAAGGATATGATTATAAATGGTAATCTGGTATCTGATGGAACATTAACTGGGATTGCCGGCGGTGAAAAGGGACAGATTGTAGTTAATGGCAATGCTGACATTGATGGCTCCATTGTGACCGTAAATAATGCTTTGCCAAATGAGTCCTTTACCACATTAAAGGCCAATGCAATAAATGGCAACATTACCAATACAGAAGATAAGCCTTACACGGAAAGTGGTATGCTGAGTACCATAGGCACTGTCAGTGGGAACAATATAACGGTTCAGGCTAAAGCCGCTAATAACCTTGGACCAATAGACAGTACCCAGCAGCAAGCGTACGATGCTATGAGGAATATGTATTTACAGCTGTCAGATAAGAGAGATAGCCGTGTCAATGAAATGCGTAGTCTATACAGCCTGAATCCTGGCGATGCCAAGAAAGCACTTACGGCTGTTGTATCAAGTCCAGCTCCCAATAATATGGTGATGATCCAAAGAAATACTATGACAAGTCATCTCCTATCGTCCCGTCTTACGGAGGCCTTTGCCAAGCAGACAGTAAATGTACCAATTCCAATGTCCAATCTGGATGCTAATGCCACTGACAAAACAACAACCATGACAATGAAGCTTGATCAGCCGGTGGACAATGATTTTTGGTTCAAGGTAGCCCGTAACTGGGGCGATGGCACCGGCAGCAGCTACTATCAGGGAACTACCATTGGCGGAGGCTGGGACCGGGCCTATGGCAAAAACTGGCGGGCTGGTGCCTTCATCAGCTATGGTAGCTTCTCCTTTGCCGATAATCTATCCCACGATGATGTAAAGGATACACGCCTTGGTGTATATGGAGGCTACAGCAATGGCCCTCATAATGCGTATGTTTATCTGGATTATGGGTGGATAAAAAATGACCTCACCCGTCAGTTAACTGGCCTTGTTTTACAGGCTAAGGCTAATTATAACAGTCGTATTTTGGAGCTTGGCGGGGAATATAAATACGATTTGAATGCCAAAAATATGAAGGTATGGCATATCAGCCCTTATGCCAATATGCAGTTATCCCAGTTATGGCAGGATGGCTACACTGAAGGCGGAGCCGGCATTAACGGTCATCGGGTAGACAGCAAGTCCAATACTTATTTTGCTGGCGGTATCGGCGTGGAGTTCAAGCGGTATTTGAGTAATGGCAGCTACGCTCTGCGTCTGGGGGTTAAGCATGCCTTCTCCGGCAGTGACCCTAAATTCACCTATGGTTATCTTGGCGATGATAATAATCGCTATGAAATGCGGGGACAGAATGATAAAACTCATTTCCTTATGTCCCTTGGTGGGGAGGCTGAATTTGCTCCGGGCTGGACTCTGGCAGGAGATTTGGCTCTTCAAAAGGGTAGCCACGATAAGGATGTTATGGCTGCAGTAACCTTAAGAAGAATGTGGTAAATGCTGTAATAAGGTTGAAGATGTTCCTCTAACATTGTAAAATAATATCGTTTGTGGTATATAATTATGATGTTAAACTATATTGAGAGGAATATGTTAATGGAAAAGTATTCAGTAAGGCTGGAGAGCTTCGAGGGTCCTATGGAGCTTTTGATGCACCTTATTGATAAAAACAAAATCGACATATATGATATACCAATAGCAGAGCTCACGGAACAGTACATTGATTATCTCGATCAGTTCCGTGAGTTTAATTTGGAAATTGCCAGTGAGTTTCTGCTGATGGCGGCCACATTGTTGCAAATAAAGTCCCGTATGATGCTGCCAAAGCCACCTAAATCCAAGGAAGTGGAGGAGACTGAGGATATTGACCCTCGTCAGGAGCTTATTGACCGCATTTTGGAGTACAGAAAATATAAGGAAGTCAGCGCGGTGCTTCTTGATATGCAGGATATGCAGGAAAAGTATGTTACCAGAGCTCCCATGGAGCTGCCGGTACATCATCTGCCACCGGATAATATGTCAATGCAGGATTTGGTGAGGGCCTTCAGCAATGTTCTTGCCATGCACAAGGAGTTAAAAATTCCCGATGCCTTGGTGGAGCCGGAGGAATATACTATTTCTGATAAAATGGAGCTTTTATTGTCATTATTAAATAAAAGTGGTGGTAAAATATCCTTTGAGGATGCATTTCATACAGGAAACCGTTCTGAGCTGATTACAACCTTTCTGGCTATGCTTGAGCTTATAAAGGTAAAGAGCATCAGAGTGTATCAGGTGGACAGATTTTCTGAGATTTTTATTGAAGTTAGAGTTGGTGAAGATTAATGTTTATGGGTGAACTGACTGGAGCTCTGGAGGCTGTGCTGTTTGCCAGTGGAGACCCAGTGTCAGCACAGCAGCTGATGGAGATTTTTGGAATAGATATTGAGAGCCTTGATGAGTTGGTTGAGGCCCTGCAGAAGTCTCTTGATGAGCGGGGCAGCGGCGTTATGGTTCAGCATGTTGCTGGTGGCTGGCAGCTGGCTACCCGTCAGGAGCTGTTTTCCTATGTGAAAAAGCTGACGGAAACCAAGGAGAAGAAGCTGTCTGCCGCAGCTATGGAAACTCTGTCCATCATCGCCTTTAAACAGCCAATTACCAAGCAGGAGGTTGAGCACATCCGCGGTGTGCATATTGAAAAGGTGCTGGCTAAGCTTATAGAGCTGGAGCTGGTGCGGGAGTTGGGGCGTAAGGATGTCTTGGGAAGGCCGATTCTTTACGGTACTACTGATAATTTCCTCAAGTGCTTTGGCCTTAATGAACTGACGGATTTGCCTGATCTTCCTACAGTGGAAATTGATGACAAGGAAATAGAGCAGCTTACTCTTATAGACGAAAATATGTCATAACTGCCACTTATACGATGCAAAGCTGGCTCCTGTGAGAAAACGCTAATTTTTCTTCTAAAGAAGAAAAAT
>DFHJ01000017.1 GCA_002372665.1 Anaerovibrio lipolyticus | reverse complement strand
AGATAGCCATAGCTTTCCTCAAAGCCAAATACATATCTTTCTTCTTCTCCACGTCCCTCCAAAATTCCTATCTGTTCACCAATAAATTTAAATCCAGTTAAAACATTTATTGTTTCCAGCCCGTAATCAGCCCCGATTCTGTCTGCCATATCAATGGTAACAATTGTTTTTAAAAGGAGCGGGTTTTCAGGCATGGTGCCATGCTTTTGCCGCTGGGAACAAATATAATCCAACAAAAGCAGCCCCACCTCATTGCCGCTAAGGAGCTGATAATCTCCATTTTGGCCCTTCACTGCAATACCCACACGGTCGCAATCCGGATCCGTAGCCAGCATTAAGTCCGCCCCCGTCTTCTGGCAATACTCAATGCCTAAGGCCAAGGCCTCCTTTATTTCAGGATTTGGATATGGGCAGGTTGGGAAGTTTCCATCAGGCTTTTTCTGCTCCTCCACCAAGGTAATATTGGTGTAGCCCTCCTCCCTGAGAATACGGGTCACTGGCTCAAGGCCAGTACCATTTAAAGGAGAATAAACAATGGATACATTTTTGTCTATGGCATCCCCGTAAAGAACGGACTGATTCTTTACCTCCTGCAGAAAGCTATCAAAAACCGCTTCGTCTATATATGTAATTTTTCGTGAATCCAAACCGCTGTCAAAGGACTCACTATGCACCCCATCAAAAATATCCACGTCCTCAATGGCTTCCAAAATTTCAGCAGCTGCTTTTGTAGTAATCTGACAGCCATCATGACCGTAGACCTTATAGCCATTATACTGGGATGGATTGTGGGATGCAGTTATCATAACACCTGCACTGGCACCTAAATACCGCACAGCATAAGAAACAGTGGGCACCGGTAATAGACGGTTCCAGATAAATACCTTCACCCCGTTGGCAGCAAAAACGCCAGCCGCCATCCTGGCAAAAAGCTCTGAATTTATGCGGGAATCATAACCAATGGCCACACTGGCCTCATTGCCGTACTCTTTACGCAAATAGGCCGCCAGTCCCTGACTCGCCTTGGATACAGTATGAATATTCATGCGGTTGGTGCCAGCACCAATTACCCCGCGAAGCCCTCCTGTTCCAAAGGCCAAATTCTTGTAAAAGCTGTCCTCAATCCGGGCCTCATCATAACCCTTCAGCTCACTCTGTAAACTCTCGTCAGCCCTTTCCAGCCAACGCTTATATTCTGCTTTATAATCCCTTGTTGATGTCATAAAATCTTCCTTTACACAGCTTCTTAAGCAGCACACACAATTCCTTTTCCTCAAACACCACATAATCTGCCACAGCCACAGCAGCCGGAGCCGGGGTATGGGTAAGTCCGGAGGCAATCGCCACATCAGCCTCCCGCATAGCTTCCACGTCATTATTGCCATCCCCCACAAAAATGACCCTATGTCCCTCTGCTTTGTACCGCTGCACCAAATCTTCCTTCTTTAAAATTTCAACAATCCTTGCAACCTGATTATTTTCCGTTTCTCCCAAGGAACAAAAGCATTCACAGCCAATTTTCTTAGCCAAATCTTCTATCCAGCAGTTCAGATTCCCTGTGGCGATGCTGCACATATCCACATTACTTTGAATAAAGCTCACCAGGTCACCATATATTTCCACCTGGCTCAGCAGCTGATTTATTTTACTAACAGGCAGCTTGCCCAAAATATTCACCCGCTGAATAAAAGATTCTATAAAAGGCACCTCACCTGCCACTGTGGCACGGGTCAATTCTTCTATTTTTTCCTCAACCTTAAAATGCCTTGCTATAAGCGGCAAGGTTTCTTCCTTGGTAATCGTACCATCCAAATCAAAAATAAATTTTGTCATTAATACCTCGACTAAAATAATGGTATCATTTACTATTTCTTCCCCAGCTCCATATCTGACGCTTCCAGAGCCCTGGCAATAGTCACATCCATATCATAATAGGAATATGTGCCCAGGCGGCCACCGAATACTACATTAGTGAGCTTGGCTGCCTCTTTTTTGTAGCTGACGTATAATGCACTGTTTTTCTCATCATTAACAGGATAATAAGGATCGTCTCCCTTTTTCCATTCGGAGGAATATTCCCTTGAAATAACGGTTTTCGGTAAATCCTTGCCATTTTCATCCTTGCCAAATTCAAACCACTTATGCTCAATTATTCTGGTCCAGGCCGTCTCCCGGTCCGTGTAATTCACTGCCGCATTTCCCTGAAAGCTTGGCTTGTCCAACAGCTCATTTTCAAAACGAACAGAACGATACTCCAAGGTTCCCAGCTTGTAATCGAAAAATTCATCTATTGGACCTGTATAAACAATCTTTTCAGCCACCTGCTCATACTCGGAGCGGTGCTTCAGATAATCCACTCCAAGACGCACCTCAATACCATCAAGAAGATTTTCTATGAGCTTGGTATAGCCCCCCATAGGAATCCCCTGATAAAGGGCATTGAAATAATTATTGTCATAGGTGTAGCGCACTGGAAGGCGCTTAATTATGAAAGCAGGCAAATCCTTGCAGTCCCGCCCCCACTGCTTTTCCGTATAGCCCTTAATGAGCTTTTCAAAAATATCACGCCCCACCAGGGAAATGGCCTGCTCCTCCAGATTTTTAGGCTCACCCTTTATCTCCTGACGCTGCTCGGCAATTTTTGCCGCCGCTTCCTCAGGAGTCACCACACCCCACATTTTATTGAAGGTGTACATATTAAAGGGCAGAGAATAAATCTCCCCTTTGTAATTGGCCACCGGAGAATTGGTGAAGCGGTTAAACTCCCCAAATTTTGTTATATACTGCCAAACCTTTTTGTCATTAGTATGGAAAATATGGGCACCGTACTTATGGACATTGATACCCTCCACCTTTTCCGTGTAAACGTTGCCACCAATATGATTCCTTCGGTCAATGACCAGTACCCTTTTCCCTGCCTCTTTGACCTGCTGGGCAAACACCGCACCAAAAAGGCCAGAGCCTACTATTAAGTAATCGTATTGCATAATGTAATCCCCTTAAAATTTAATCAACTATCCAGCAGTTCAGACTACAATAATTTTCTCTGACATGATTTACTACATACAAAAAACAATATACGACTTAGTTTTATTTATCTTTTTTACGTAAAATAATCGCTCTTGACACATTTAGGAAAATAATTCTCTCAACTCAATCAGTTGAACATCGCGCAATGGTTCTACCTCAAAACCTGCCCGCGAAATAAACACATATTTGTAGCAATCTAATCCAGTCTTTTTTACCTGCTGAATCTCGGCTTCTATAATATCCTTTGACACCGGTCTTTTTCTGAATTTTACTTCATAAAAAGCATATCCCTTTTCATCATAAGTAACCACATCAAACTCACCATTTGTGTGATTATCCGGGTCATCATAATAGTATTTGCCTATTTTTTCTATTACAGGCTCAATATTCCCCATACGATTTTGTCTTATAAGGTATTGCTTACAAATCTCTTCAAATCTATGTGGCACAAACCATTCCTCAAAATCCTTGTGAATGTATTTCTCGTAAAATATCTCTTCATCCATTATTTTTAGCTGGGACGAATATCTAAAAATGTACCTGAAATAAAATAATGACAGATTATCACTGATGTAATATCCTGCCTTCTTTTTATTTCTCTCATCATTTATTGGAGCTAATCGCTCCACCACATCCATACGAATCAGCCTATCCAAAACATCTGCCATGGTTGGACCACTGGACACATGGGACTGAGCCAGAATATCGCTGTATTTAGAGTAATTTTGAGCCAAAGCCGCAAATACTTCGTTGGCATTCGTCATTTTGGATATTTCAGAATTCAAATACATGGAGACTTCATTCTCCAGCCTCGCTCCAGGGGATGCAATTAAATTTATTATATTTTCCTTAACCGACTTGGTATCATCAATCAGTTCATTGTAATAAGGGATTCCCCCAAAAACAGAATAAATCCTTACTTTATCCTCATCCGAAAATTTTGGATAAAACATCGCCGACTCATAATAATCCATCTGCTTTAAATCAATAGTTAAGGCAACTCTGCCATACAAAGGATTGGAGGAAGATAATAAGGATTTCATAACATCCACAAAAGAGCCCAATAATATAAGTGATAGCTTTGCACTATCCTTGTAACTGTCAATTAATACCTGCAAAATGCTGTCCACACCTTTAGAATTTGCCCTCATATAAGGATACTCATCCAAAACAAACACGAGCTTTTCCTTTTGTGACAGCTTAAATATAAACTCGAAAATATCTTCCAGGGTAGTATAGCCCAAGGTAGGCAATTCAAAGACTTCCGCCACAATATCACATATATTTTTAACATTACTGGCCTCCGCAATTTGACGGCATTCATAATAAATAACCTTTACACCGGCATCTTTTATTGCCTGTTTAACCAATTCGCTCTTTCCAACCCGTCTGCGTCCATAAATCAGTGTGGTATTAAGCTGCTCTGAATTTATTATATTTGCTAATTGCATTAACTGCTTTTTTCGGCCAATAAATTTCACTTTTATCGACTCCTTCTGACTCGGTTCTGTCCGACTTATGTTTATTATACAATTGAACAAACACTCAGTAAAGCTTTACTTGATTAAATAATCATATTGTATTTCATATCACCTCGAATAAACCACATCATGTACCATTTTATCCAGTAAGCTTTCCTGATAAAGAGCTTTTTTGCGCCTATTCATTTCCTGAACCAAGTCGGCCAATTTAGGGTGCACAGTTGAAGGCAATTTTTTCAGGCGACTCTCCGGCAAATCAGTAACTGCTTCTTTATAATCCTCCACCGACATATGCCACAAATCAACATTATCATAACGGGATAAAATATGCTGGGCTATACTGATACCTTCCGGATCCAAATCGCCAGCATAAAGGAGCCTCCCTCCCATCTTACTGATACGGTCAAGAATGGCCCAAGAAGCTGCCTTGAGCTGACCGTGAAGAGCTACCAATGGAACGACCCTTCTACAGGCCGTTAATGTATCCATCAATGCCGAAAAAACCCCCGAATTTTCCACAATATAAATCGGTGTATCTGCTCCAATTACAGGTTCTATTTTGCTGGCCTGAATGATTTCCCGTAAAGGAATATTTAGGGGAGAAAAGGATTTGGTACTCTCTCTCCAATAAGTTATTTCTTCACCATTTTCCCTATACGCCACAAAGCCGTACACCGTAGCAAAATTTAATATATCATCCCGAATAATGTGATATTGATACAACAGGCTGGTTCGTTCGTCAGCCACCACTGGGACACTGGAACCTTGCAGAAAAGCCAAGGCCTGTAGCAATATTCTCCCTGCTGGTTGGTCAAAATCAAAGGCATG
>DFHJ01000111.1 GCA_002372665.1 Anaerovibrio lipolyticus | reverse complement strand
AGCTAACTTGTCCATGAAGCTGCAATTTTTGTGCAAAGGGTACATTTTCCCAGCCAGGCCCAAAGACATCCACTTGGATGTCTTTTTTGCTGAGTGCCTCAAGGGTGCGATATCGACGGAGCATTTTCACGTAGAAAAACACCCCATGAAAATATGGTGACAGTGCCCTAACATAATTCTCCCCAATTAGCCCCCGTTCCTCCAGCACATATTTTACCGCTGGAAGCAGACTTACAGGATTGGCCAGCATGTACTCCACCACATCATCCAATATGCCGATTATATATGGATTACCCGTCTGCTCCCGCCAATACATTTTGATGTTGCCATCCTCAAACATACTGGCACTGAACACCACGTCCAAATCCCTATCAATACTGAATATTTCGTCTTCTCTGGTAGCCACATCCCCGCCCAAAGGCTGAAATACTTCCCCAGCGAACTGTTTTTCAGGGAAACGATATTTAATTGCCCCAATGTGGCTTTTATCCAATACCCATAAATAATGCTTTTGGCAGGGAAATCCCAGATTACCGTTGGCCGCATTATAGGGAGCATCCAACAGCACCGATACATAAGGTACTGGCAAATCCCCCAATGCATAATGGTCAGGAGCCGTCTGCAAAAATGCCCCTGTATCATTTACCCCGATTGAAAACCAAACCTCACCAGACCGCATTAAATCATAGGCCCGTTGCATGGCTGCAGAATCGTTCAAATATATATATTCTACATCACAGCCCAAGCCTTCAAAGCCCTTGGCTATTTCCAAAGAATTCCTATGCAAAGCTGGATGATTCCCTTCAGATACTATAAAGGCTATTATCTTTTTAAAATCCCTTCCTTTACCCATGGCAATTTCCCTTTATGGCTTTTATCAACCCGAAATCCATCATTGGCAGCTTTGAGGCAAATTCCAGAGCCTTGTCCTTGTCCTTCATGGCAAGGCAAACATAAGCAATATTTCTAAGTACAAACGAATCATGGGCATCTATTTCCAGTGCCTTATTTAAAAGCTGAATAGCTCCATCGTAATCATCATTAAGGTACAGACCAGAGGCGAAATTGTTAAGCCCCTTTATTTTTTCTCTAAGGGAAATATCACTTGACATTACCTTTTCAATAAGCTTTACGGCAGAATCAGCGCCATCGCCTGTGCCCCCGCTGGAAGCCGTTACAGGGGTTGCCTGTGTCGAGTTGGCAGCAACCTTTTCGACCGACTGCTGTTCTTCCCCTTTATTCCCCTTGCTCTTATTGAGCAATGACTTCAACCTGTCCACTGCTGCCTGTGCCTTTGTTTTGCCCTCCTCAGCTGGCTGCTCATCCACTGTTTTTTGTCCATCGTCCCTTGGAGAAAGGGAGGCCTCCAGCATATCCTGAATAGAGCTGCTCTGAGTCATTACAGCTGGTGAAGCAGGAGCTACATAATGCTCCTTGAAATAATCCTCCAGTGCAGGATACTGAGCCATCATATCACCCATATTGTCATGGCAATACCCCAGCATATCCAGTAGCTTTTCCTTATTTTCGTCCACTATTCCAGTCTGTAAATTCTCTAACACAAAGGACAATATCTTAAAGCCATCCTCAGGCTTTTCCTCTACAAAGCAAAGACGTGCCAACAGTAATCGTGCTGCGATGTTTTGAGGGTCGTAGTTAAGGGTATCGCCCGCCCATCTGGACGCCCGCTCATAATCTCCTGTCATGAAGTAACAGCTTGCACCCATGGCCATAATCTCCGGATCCATCTTTTTATGCCGGGCAATTTCAGCCATGGTGTCCATGGCCTCCACATACTCTCCTGCAGCATACTGATCCTTCATCTTCTTTTTCAGCTTAACCAGCGCATTTACTGCTGCATTTTCCTGTTTCTTCTTTTTGTTATTATTAATTTTATGTTTAAAGCTCCCCATTAGATGACCTCCCTTATCTTTCATTAAATATCTCTAATATGTATATATTTCAACTTTAATATTTATTTTCCTGCAAGAAGGGAAATGTATGCCCTTTCCAATTCTTCCATATATTTTTTACCATCCATAATTGGTGAAGATGACATCATTCTCCGCATATTTTTATGCAACACATCCAATAGCTCCACATCATTGGCCAGGCCCACTGCCCGCTCGATGTAATCATTAATATTGTCCACTGCCAGCTCTCCCAGCCCGGTATTGTTTAAAATACTCAGGCCGAAGCGGGATCCCCGTCTTTTTCCATAGTGGCTAATTACCGGAACCCCCATATACAACGCATCACAGGTGGTGCCGCCCCCAGGATACGGAAAAGTATCCAGAGCAATATCCACATCAAGATAGCGTTCCATATAGGTATTGGTGGCAGCCTCCAACTCAACACGTGCCAAATCAAAACCCAGGGATTGCAAGCGGTCCCGTACCATAGCACATGCCGAATCACTGACCAAAAGCTGACATTTTAAAAGCAGCCGTGAATCTGGCACCCTGTCCATTATTTCCTTCCAGACCAGCAGCATTTCATCCGTTATTTTATGATAATGATTGAAAACGCCAAAAGTAATATACCCTTTCTCACGGCATGGTGCCCCTTTAGATATTGGCACATCATTTCTCCCGGTATAGCAAAATTGAGAGGTAAGATATAGTGGCTTTTCTGTAATATTGCTTACATCTGAATCTATATATCTATCCGTAATCAGATAGTCAGTACAATCAAGCCCTGTGCTTTCCATCCAACCCAAACCGGAAATCTGCACCCTGGCTACCCTATCATAAAATACAGGTATACCGCTGTCAGCACTATGTCCCGCCAAATCCACCAGTATGTCAATATTTTCTTTTTTGAGCCTTTCTATAATCTCAGGCCATTTCATATCTGAAACATCTATCCAGTTATCAACTAAACCTTTTAGATGTTCTGTAAAGCCATCTTTTTTTTCAGTAAGGCTTACACAGGTTACCTTAAATTTCTCCTGATTGTAGCTATGGAGCATGGTGTAATAGAAGGAAAACATAACATGCTGACGAAAATCAGGAGAAATATAGGCGATATGTGCCCTCCCATCTGGGGATGGTGCCCCGCTAGGGGCAGGTGAAGTCAATTCCACATCGCGCATTCCAAATTCCGCATTAATATCCTCCAATCGTTGCCTTACGACCTCACAATCATCACTGCGGTTCAAAACTCCCATCAACGCTGAACCTTTTATCCCGAATTTGCCATATATATTATCCACGTATTGTGCAGCCTTATCATACCCGGCAACAGCTTCAGCCATATAGCCCAAATCATAGCTTCGGGAAGCATAATTCATCCACAAGCGTCGCTGAAAATCCTTGGTTCCCTTATCTTTCTCCCTTTCCAACATTTCCAGTACGCTTTTGCTTTCCTGCCAGGCGGCTACATAATCCAGTTTTTCCTTTAAAATATCACTTAACAGACCCGTAGCTTCCAAAGAGTATTTATTATCTCGGTCCTGTTCCAATGCAAATCGGCACCATTCCTCTGCCCGCTCATAGTCCTTTGCACTGTAGCAGTCCAAGCTGTAATTCAACGCTTCCTTGGCTGTAGGACATTCCACTGGTTTAAGCTGAGCTACATATTTTTGCCAAATATCCTTATAGGCTGCTTCCAGCTCCCCCATATAGAGTTTTGGGTTCATAAGAGGTGAATTTTCCATCATGTGGCGTAGCCCAATATGGAGATTGTTGATTATCTCTTTATCCCCAGCCAAGGCCACCGCCAAATCAAAATAAGCCTGCTTATCATAAACGACAAATTCCGACAAGCCTATATTCTCCAATAAGCTCTTGCCAAACCGCTCCCCGTGGCTGTTGCCAGCCAAAGTGATTACCGGTACGCCCATATACAAGGCATCACAGGTGGTACCTCCTCCTGGATAAGGGAAGGTATCCAAGGCTATATCCATCTCCAGATATTCCCCTAAATAATCCTTGGAAAAGCCTCTAAGCTCAATACGGTTCCTCCATTCCTCCGACTTTATGTCTATACCAAGCTTAAGCAGCCTATTTACAAACAGCTCATAACCATATTCATCATCAAATAATTCACCCTTTAACAATAAATGTGACTCCGGCACAGCCTTCAAAATATTCGTCCACAGCTCCAGTACTTCATCATTAATTTTACGTATGGCATTAAAGCTGCCGAAGGTTACATACCCCTTCTCCATACAAGGAGCCTTATCTATGGCAGGAGCCTCATAAAGGGGTGTATAACAAAAGTGTGAATGTTCAAGATTAATAATATTTTCCACAAAACACTCCGGTTCTGATTGCAATGCCTTATCCGATAGAAAATAATCCACTGCCTTTAATCCGGTAGTGGCAAAATACCCTACCCCGCTTATTTGCACCGGTGCCGGTTTATAGGCCATTATAGGCAGACCATTTCCCTTTGTATGCCCCGCCAAATCCACCAATATATCAATTTTGTCATCAAAAATAACTCTAGCAGCCTGCTGGGCACTCATGCCGCTTATATTGTGCCAATTATCCGTCATGGCTTTTATTTCTTCACTAAAGTTATCCTCATGGGGATTATTATGATAGCAATAAACCTCAAAATTATCCTTATCATAGTTGGCAAACATGGCCCAGGAAAATCTCAATACCACATGATACCGTAAATCCGGGGAAATATAGCCTATACGTATTTTTCCTACACGCCTTTTTTCAATTGCCTCCAACTGATATTTTGAGTTGTGGTTGTATTGTAGTATGTCCTTAAACAGGTCATTATAGCCAATATGTGCCTTAAAATAGTCCATGGGGTTATTATGAACAAAGTGTAAATTAAACAGGTAATTGCTGTATTCCAGGGCTTTTAGCTGTATGCTGTCAGCCGCCTCCACTGACCGCCAATAATATTGCAACGCTTCCTCATGCTTCCCATAATTGCTGAGCAATTTCCCCAATAAATTGCCTGTTTTTTCCAATACAAGCTGTGGCGTGGTATCTCCATGTTGTATGGCAAAAGCAATGGCTTCCCGTCCTTTTATAAGGGCCTCCCTGTTATTATGCTGCTGCATCAACAGCCTGGCCTGAAGGAACAGCCTATAGGCTGTAACTGGCTGATTGGATAGCATTTGCACCAATTCATCAGCCTCCATCAATTGATTGGTTTCGATAGCAACCACCAACCGTATTTCCAAGGCATTACCAAAAAGCTGCTGCCAGCCTTTTTTTTCCGCTGCCTGCAACATTTTTTTCGCTAACTTATCTGCTTCGTCATATTGCCCCTTATCCATGAGGGAATATATTTCATCCATTAAGGACTGCCCCTGCTTCATTTTCATAAGTATTCCTTCAATTACGAATTAATCTTCAATTCCAGCTCTTACCCGGTATTCCTTTAATCTTTGTAGTGCGGCCCGTTCCTTGGTATTTTGGTCAAATAATTGTCTATACTCATCAGAAACCAAAACCTTAAGATAACCATCCTTAGGATATTCATCCATATTATTGGCCGCCAACAGCCCCGTCTGAATCAATTCCCGATACTTATTTCCCAGCTTTACACCAGCGCTGTCATAGCGACCACGGGCCATATAGACATAACCTCCCTCAAATCCATGTAAATTTTTACCATAGTAGGACAAGACCCCACCACTAACAATCCCCCGCAGGCTTTTAACGATAAATTGACCATCCTTTTCCCGATCATAAAGGGAATTGAGCAATTCAATTATTTCCACATCGTCTGCACCTGCTAAAGCATGGCAAAGCCCCCGCAAAGAATCTACCTGATATTTGTGTTGCTTTAACGCCAGCAGATAATTCTCTGCCGCCTTGCCCCTATCTCCCTTTAATGTATAGATATTCCCTAATCGTTCATAGGCATAAGACAATAGGCCTATGGAGGTGTCCGACGTACCTATTCCATGTCGCATATTATCATCAACAATTTTTCTTAATTCCAAACCATGAAGCACTGCCTGCTCTGCGCCAATATAATCCTCCTCTTTTTCCAAGGCCATGGCCCGAACAAAAGGGAAAAATGGTGATTCAGGAAAAGCCGTTTCTGCCTCATCCAATGCTGCCAATAGTTCCTCCAATGGCTTCCCCGCATTGAACATGGACATGGTCATAACCTCGTAAAAGTGTCCTGGCTCGCCAATCATCCTGTATCCAATAGAAATACACTTTCTGGCATATAGCTGTATCTTATCATGATCGCCCAATGTGTTATAAGCATCCATCAAATAAGGGTATAGACGATTTTTTTCCTCATCTGTTGTAGCTTTTTCCAGCTCACTGAGCAAAATGGGTAAATTCCGTTCTGTCTTTGAACGGACAATACTGCTGGAATAACCGGTATGTACTGTTTCCAGTTTTTCGGCAAAAACCATTTTTTTATTTCCCTGGGCATTTTCCAGTTGCTCATGAATGGCTCCTTTATATCTGATATAAGGACTACGGCGAAAAATTCTCGGCATTAAGCTGGTGGTAAATACCCGATTATCATTGTCCGCATCTACCTCAAGGGTTCGACACAAAAGACAGGCTACAGAATTATCCCTGTTAAACCGTTCTATTTCCTGACGAAAAACCTTTTGAGCCCCCTCCGTGAATATATCATCTGCGTCCAAAAAGATAATCCAATCACCTGTTGCCTGCTCAATTGCATAATTCTTCGCTGCCGCAAAATCATTTATCCACTCAAAATAAAACAGACTTGCCCCGGCTTCTTTGGCCAGTGCCACTGTATTATCCGTGGAGCCAGTATCCACCACAATGATTTCATCCGCCACCTTTTTCATACATGCCAGCCAGCGGGGCAGATTCTTTTCTTCATTTTTCACTATTACACAGGCAGAAATTTTAATTGCCACTTTCCATCGCCTCCCGGCACCAGCTTACATACGTAATTGTCTTGGAGTCCTTCACCCCTCGTTGGAAACACTCCAACGCTTCCTGATATTGTCTTAATTTATAGAAGCATATACCTACCTGTTGCCAAAATTTTTCATTTGCCTGCCGGGAGCCAGCTGGAATCTGATTATACAGCTCCAAAGCCAGCTTCGGCTTATCACCTTGCAGCAACATCCCAGCCACTTCAATTAGATGCTGCTCCAGCTCCGAGTCATCACGAGAGACCACCGACAACATCTCAATATACTTATTTATTGTGCTGGGAGTGGCCATGGCGAAAATCTCTTTAATAAAGGCCTTGTACTCCTCATAATGTCCCCTTACAGCCGCTTCTTTGGTGAAACCATGGAAATATTTTACAATATTCCCCAGTCCCGTTGGCACCATTTGGACATAGTCCTCATCATAATGCTCCAACAGGCACACATAGAGATAGGGCAATAAAGCAGCAATGTCCTTCATGGCCTGGTTATAAATCCAGGAATAAGATTTTACCTTGATTAAAGCCTTGGCATCTTCCCCGCCAAAATACTCTGCCAATTCAATCAGCCCATTGGCCGTGAAAATAGTCTGCAGCACATTTTTATAATCTGCTGTATTCTGATATATTTCCGCCAATGAGGTCAAAAAATCCTTGTCCAGCTTCCCATGATATAAATCCGCCCAACCACACAGGGCCTTTGCCGTCCACGGATTAATATTTAAAGAGGTTTTAAACATGGCTTCTGCCGCTGATTTTTCGCCGATTTTAGCCAGACAAAGCCCCAAATCAGCATACAGCTCATGGAGTATGGACATTATACTACTGGACTCGGCGGGTACTTCCTGCTTACTATAAGACTCCAATAATTCCAATGACTGCTGGAATAAAGAAATTGCTTCCCCATAATTCTCAATTTCAGTCAAAATCATTCCCCGACGGGCGTAAAAGTCCGGCAAATCAGGAAATAACCTTATCCCCGTATCTGCCAATACCAACCTATCCTCACTAGCATAACGCAGCTTTTCCATGGCATTAAGAGCCAGCCAATACATATCCCCCTGCTGCCCAATGGGCTGATAAGGAGACTGGGTGGCCAATAAAGCATTGTCCAACGCCCTTTGATAGTCCTTTAGCATATAATAACATTCCGCCAAATAGCGATATAATTTACGGATATCCTGTCCATTCTCAATATCCAGTGTCATCAGCCGTAAATTCCTCTGTGCTTTTTGCGGACTGATTTCCCGCGAATAACCCGTATGATTTATTAATAGACTTTTACCGGCACTCTTGGTAAGAAGCTCCCTACCTTCATCCTCCCCCAAAACCAGACTTTCATGAATCCGTCCTTCATAATGGAGACCTTCTAAACGACGGAATATACGCAGGGCATTAAAATAATTTATAACGCTGCCATCGCTTTTTTCAATATTGGCCATTGGCACAAAGAAAGCCTGCGTTTCTTCATTTCGTAGATAGTACAGATAACCCTTGACATATTCTGGCTCAACAAATAGCTCATCTGCATCCGTAAATACTATCCAATCCCCAGTAGCTTCTTCTAAGCATTGATTTTTCGCCAAGGCAAAGTCTTCCTGCCATTCTGATTGGAGGAGAATTATCGGCAAATCAGGCTTTTCTTCACTAAATTTTGTAATAATCTCTATAGTATTATCCGCAGAACCTGTATCGTTAATAATGATTTCATCTGCAAAAACACTGACATTTTCCAGCCAACTGTAGATATTTTTTCCCTCATTTTTCACAATAACACAGGCGGATATTTTAATATCGCTGTATTTTTCGGCCATAGCTGCAATTTCTCTTTGCCGCTTTTCCATTAAGGGAATCATTTCCTCTGTCAACAAACAGGGCTCTATACCATCATAGTCTTTATATAAGTTCATGGCCAAATCTATTTCTTGTTTAGCTTCTCTGTAGCATTTAAGCTGATACAGGCTTTCACTGTGTTCTGCGTGAAAATCCGGCAGCTCTGGGAAATCCTTTACCGCCTGAGCGGTCAGCTTGTGCCGTTCCAGCTTCTTTTCCATCGTATCTGCCTTCGCATAGTAGCGCATCAGCCCCCGATAGCTGCGGCTGGCATAGGTAACTGACTGTCGCCCCCTGGCCACATCCAAACGGGCATAATGAAGTGCCCGTTCATCATCCCCCAATGCCATATAGGACTCATATAGACTGGTATAATAACGTTCCTCCGGCTCACCATGAGCAATAGCCGCTTCCATAAGACGAATATTACGCTGATTCTTCTCCTTGGATATGCTGGCGGTATAGCCTGTATGGTCGATAGACAAAAGGCTCTTTGCCACCCGCTGGGAATCATAAAAGCTATCCTCACCGATATATAACTGCTCGTGAACTATCCCCTTGTAATTTAGCCCTTTAATGTTACGCACGATTCTTAGGGCATAAAATTCGTCCAGGGCCTCCCCCGTATCCTGATCATAATTCACCATATTGACTAACAGTCCCTTGGCCTCCGATGAACAGGACTCCAATACAGCCTTTATATTACTCCGGGTAGCCTTTGAAAAGCTCTCATCCGCATCCAAAATAATAACCCAATCCCCAGTAGCCTTGGACAAGGCCAAATTTCTGGGAGCAGAAAAATCATCCTCCCACTGCTGATAAAACACCTGTCCTCCGTAAGACTGGAAAATATTAACCGTATCGTCAGTAGAACCCGTATCAACCAAAATCAGCTCGTCCACAGTATCCTTTATGGATTCCAGTGAACGAGCTATATTATGTGCCTCATTTTTGGCTATATACACCGCCGAAATCTTCATAATAATGGTCTCCCATCCTTGTATTTATCTATATTATACCTCGCCGCCTTCTTAAGGAAAAGACAGATTATAGCTTGCCTTCCCCATTGGGGAAGGTGACGAGCTTTGCTCGTCGGATAAGGTGTTCCACAAATAGAAAAAGGACCGTCAATGGAGACGGCCCAATTACAAGACTTTATTGTTTGTTACACTATTTTACTGTAACAAATTCAACACATCTGACGAGTTATGATTAAACTGGCTGAGCATAGCCTGAGCCGACTGTGTCAAAATATTGGCTGTTGCCAGATCCATGGCACTCTTGGCAATATCTGCATCGCGGATAGTAGACTCAGCAGCGGTGGTATTCTCCATCTCAGTAACGATATTAGCATCCGCACTTTCCATGTGGACTATCTGAGCCCCTATAAGAGTATTGGCATCAATAAGATACTGTATCCCCTTATCCAAAGCTCCCTGTACCGGAGTAGGATAATCCTGGCCCAATAGGAATTCCCGCTTTTCTGAGGTCATGACACTATAATCATCCAATGAAGCAGCCCCCACCTTGTAACCGAAAATCTGATCCATAGTAGTCTGAGGAATCCTCACATGAATGTTGGCACTGGATTTATCTGTATGCTGAATAACCAAATCATTTACATAGGTGTTACGATAATCATTTACTACGTTATCATATACGCCATTGGCTATCTTGGCTCCCTTTTCTGTCTGTCCGTTGAGCACTGTATATTTACGGTTATCATAAATGGTAATTGTTCCGGCACCATAATCTGCCGCTACCCGGAAGTTTTGACCAGAATTAGCCAAGAACTGTGATAACCCCTGCTTATTCTTGTCGCCATCTCCACCGTAAATTGTCTTCAATAAAGAATCCAGACTGGTAACATCAGAAACATCAAATACCAAAGTATCAATATCCATTCCTCTTCCACCACTGGCTGGACGAGGATCATCGTTTGGATTTATTCCATCATAAAACAATACATTGACCCATTTATTCTTATCCGTGGCATCATAGAATCTAAAGCCTTGTCCGTTCAGTTTTCCCGGAATATCTGCACCAGCTACGCCACCTAAAATAGAGCTAAAATCGAGGGTATAGTCTCGAAGGTCCCCCTGTTTTATTGATACGCTTTGACTATTACCTTCAGTGCCACGAACTGTAGCCCTAATAGCCACTCCAATTACCTGATCTGAATCATTTTTCTTCACATCTGCCAAAGAGCCGATCTTAGGAACAACAAGATCTGCGAAAGCCTGTGCTACCGTTTTACCAGAACTTACTGCACTACGAATACTATTCAAATCTATAACTGTTGAACCATTAATCTTTGAAACGCTTCCAATGGCTGGTGACTTACTGCTATCAATAAATTCGTAATACTTGCTATTACCACTGTGATAAATAGCCTTACCAGTATAATATGATATTAAATCTTCTGCACTGCTATAGCTTGATACATCAAGAGACCAAGTTGCGGTCTTTCCATCAACTCCACGTTGCTGATGATGAATAATCATAGAATCACTGACTGCACTAGCCGCAGTATATCCATCACCTCCAGCTAAATTAACTCCAACTACATCATATAAACTCGTATCATTTGTTATATCACCACCTTCTACTGTGGTGAGTTTAATTACTCTTGTAGAGCCGCCTCCATAAGCTGAATCATAATCCACATTTACATAATTATTAAGTTGATCAGCCAACCCATGAACAATTCTACTAAAAGCCTTTCCATAACTACTATCATTAAGATCAACTTTATGAACATTTGTCCCACTGTAATTCGCACTCATATCAAAAGTGAACACAAAGGTTTGCTCTCCGCCAGGGTACACAATCTTAAATGCTTTATTAGCCATTTCCGCTTTTTCGGTATAGGTACCAAAATCAATACCTATTACACGAGGTGTATCAGCAGTACCGGTAACACTTTGAGGCAATGAGCTAACATCACTTATTGCATACCCATCATAAGCTGGAGTATCAGTAGAAGTCCCAAATAACGCAAAAGATCCTTCCTGACCATCAAGAGTGCTTTCACTGCCAGAAACAAAATTTAAGCCATCACTACCATCCAGTTTCTCTGCATGATCCAGCGTGTACCAGCTTTTTACAGCTTCATTAACCTTAGTTCCCAGCAATAAATGCCTGCCATTAAAGGTGGTTTCCGCCGCAATATCGTTGATTTCCTCATAGTACTGGGTAATTTCCTTCTGAATAATTGCCCTGTCCATATCTGTATTGGTATCATTATGGGCATCAATAACCTTTTCCTTAATGGTACGCATAAGATTAATCTGGCTCTGAATGGCTCCCTCAGCTATTCTGAGCATGGAAGCACCATTCTGTACATTAGCATCCGCCTGATCCAAGGAGCGGATTTTTACCCGCATTTTTTCGGAAATAGCATAACCTGATGCATCATCTCCCGCATTGCGGATTTTCTCCCCCAAGGACAACTGACCGGAGGCTTTTGATTTTTTATTTATATTTCTGTTTAGTGTTCCCAGGATAAATCCTGCGGAAGCATTATTCGCGATTACCATCTAGCATTCACCGCCTAGCATCCTTGCCTAATATACATCCTTGAAATAAATAACCATAATAGACTTCAACTTATTAATCGGCATAATAATGCTATTTCTAAAGTGCTATACAAAAAAGTTGTCAAAAAAAGGCCGTCCCGAAGGACGGCCAAATTTTATGGTTGTGTTGTTTGTTAACTCTACTATCCAAGA
>DFHJ01000124.1:16941-30068 GCA_002372665.1 Anaerovibrio lipolyticus | reverse complement strand
AAGAGGAGCAATAAATCTTATTGGCGGCAAATCAAGAAAGAGAAATTTACGTTTTGCCGCATTCAGCATTTCCCCATGATCAGAAAGAAAGGCTGCAAGAAACAGCACCAGCAGTATTTTGCCAAACTCAGAGGGCTGGACAGAAATAGGTCCCAGTACCAACCAGTTCTTGCTGCCGCCGATTTCCACACCGAAAAGCAGTGAAAGACACAATACCACCAAAGTACATATTCCCAAAATGTACTGATACTGCATCATATTTTTCAGCTGACGGGAGAAATACAAAACTCCCAGCATTACAACCATGCCAATCATCAGCCATCTTAGCTGAGGCACACACAGTATAGGCTTCAGCCTTGCCAGCATAATTATGCCCAAGCTTGAAAAAAACAGCACCATGGGAAATATCCATATATCGCTGCTATACCTTCCCTTAACAAGGAACAGCTGAATGACAATCCCCATAACAGCCGCCCCCAACGCCCAAGGAACAGGTGAATAATCTATATTTGGATACTGATTCAGCATTATAATTCCCAAACCAGCAAACATAATCAAAAAATCAACTGCCACCAAAAGCAGGCTTTTAGTTTTCATTATACTCCACCACTATTGCTGAGATATTGTCCAAACCACCGCCAGCCTTGGCCTGCTCAACCAATGCTGCCGCCTTATCCGGGCAATCCCCTTTATCAAGAGTCGCTTGGATATCAGGCAAGGTCACCATATTGGTAAGACCATCGGAACACAAAAGAAATACATCGCCGTTCTGCAGTCCCAATTCACCAGTATCCACCTTTACCACAGGGTCTACTCCCACTGCTCTTAGAAGCATATTCTTGTTGGGATGGTCCTTGGCCTCATCTGCAGAAATGCTGCCATTGGCCAAAAGCTCAGCCACATAGGTATGGTCGCTGGTTATCTGCTTAAGCTCACCATTTCTGAGACGATATAATCTGCTGTCCCCAACATGGGCCCAAAATGCTGATTTCTCCTCAATGTGAAGTAGTGTGGCGGTTGTACCCATTCCGCTCCTTTCAGGATTTTCCTGGGTACATTCAAAGATGGCATCATTGCCATCAATAACCAAATAGCGAAGGCCGTCCTGATCAAGGGTAGTGTCCTCAGATGACAGTTTGTTTTCCACAGTTGCCGTAAAAATATGGCTGGCTATTTCACCGGCCACATGACCACCCATACCATCGGCTACCACAAATACATCCTTAGGCCCGACTAAAATGCTATCTTCATTCAGCTCTCTAACTAAACCGATATCAGTAGCCTGACTAACCTTTAGCAAATCTATCACCTCCCGAACTCAAATGTAGCCGAGCCTACAGAAATCAAATCCCCGGACTGCAGATACTGACGCCCGGTGATAGGCTCGTTATTCACATAGGTTTTATTGACACTGCCCATATCCTCTATTACATACAGGTTATTCAAAAGGGCTATTTCCGCATGATGATGAGAAGCAAAGCTGTCGTTTAATACGATATCGTTATCGTTCCCCCGACCAATACTGATGTGATTGGAAAAGGCAAACCGCTGTCCCACCATACTCTGGTCAGCAGCCTCCAGCACCGTCAGCACCGCTTCCACGTTGGAAATTTCCGTAACCGCGTATATATCTTCCACCACATGCTGACTGTCCTTTTTCATAAACCTCATCAGCTTGTAGACAAAATACAGCAATAAGAGAAGCAACCCATATTGAAGGGCAATGCCCAACGTCTTAATTACTATTGCAGTTCCCTGCATATCAAATCACCTCATACACCAGCACCGTCTCACCAATTCGTATTTCATCCCCGGTATGAAGAAGCTGTGGTGACACTACCCTTTGTCCATTTACAAAGGTTCCATTAAGACTTTCGGCGTCATACAATATATGACGATGCCTTTCATAGGTTATAAAAGCATGGACTCTGGAGGCATTGGTGTCAGTAAGAATAAAATCGTTATTCACTCTTCTGCCAATATATATTTGCTTTTCTCCAAACTCCAAATATGAATCTATATCAGGCCCCTCTATTGCCAGCAGACTTACTGTCTTATGCTCCACTGGCAGGTTAAGAGGTGGCTTGAATTCTGATTTGTTCAACACAATGGTATGGCACTCCGGTACCTCCATCGGATGTTCCATTTCTCCGTAGCTGTCATCCACAAAGGTTCCCTTCACCTCACAGGTGCCCTTTTTGAACTCCTCATTGGCATTGAGAGTAATTTCCAGCTGCCCATCCATAAAACAGTCATTGGAAATAATCATCTTTTCCACCATGACATAAAGCTCATCAAGAAAGCGACGGGCACAGAGGCGCTGATAATCATCAGGGGCCATTTCCACATAATAAAAATTAGGCACAATCAGACCATTCTGACTCCTGCGCCTTTTTCTGATTATTTCTCGTTCCAACTGCTTTATGACCTCAGTTGGTTCCAGAACAGAGCTCAATTTGCGATTAAAAAAGCCCTCTATCTTTTTTTCAAGAAAAGACTCCAGATTTCCTATAGACATAATAGTCCCTCCTAAGCCTTACTATTCTTAATTTTACATCTTAAATCTATACAAGTAAATAAGATAATCCGCATAAAATCAGCTATCTCAGCCATTATCCAGATGTCTGTTTCTCAACTGTCCGCAGGCAGCCTGAATATCATTCCCCATTTCCCGGCGAACTGTAACCGTAATATGGTGCTTGGCCAGGTACTTCTCAAAGAAATCTATTCTCTCCAGGGACGGACGATTCCAATTCCGTTCCACAACGGGATTTATAGGTATCAAATTTACTGAAGCCAGCTGCCCCTTCAGCAGTTCCACCAATTCCTTGGCCTGCTTGGCATTATCATTGACCCCATCTATAAGAATATACTCGTAGGTGACCCGGCGATGGGTCTTGTCACCATAAGCACCCCCGGCCTTTATCACATCAGCCATAGGATACTTGCGATTAATGGGCATAAGCTCCGAGCGAAGGTTGTTCTCTGGTGCGTGTAGGGAAATGGAAAGATTGACGGGTATCTCCTCCTGAGCCAAACGATAAATATTGGGAACAATACCAGAGGTGGATAATGTTATACTACGGTAACTCATTCCAAGGCAATAATCCTCATGGAGCAATCTTATATATTTTAGAACATTATCATAATTAGTCAGCGGCTCACCAGACCCCATAATAACTATGGTATCTACCTTTTCTCCGGACTTTGACAGCATATCATTTATGTAATAGGTCTGGGCCAGCATCTCTCCCGCAGTAAGATCACGAACCATACCGTGAATAGTTGAAGCGCAGAAAGCACACCCCATATTGCACCCCGCCTGGGAGGAAACGCAAATACTGTTTCCGTAGGGCTGGCGCATAAGCACCGTTTCCACCCCTACCCCATCAGAGAAATTAAGGAGAAACTTGGATGTTCTGCCATCGGCAGAATCCAGCTGATCCACCCTGGCAGCACGATCAATAACGCACTCCGTAGCCAGCTTTTCCCGCATACTCTTAGGAAGGTTTTGCATATCGTTAAAATCAGTAATGCTTTTCCTGTACATCCAATCCGCCAGCTGCTTGCTGCGGAACTTTGGCAATCCCCATTCAGTAAGAAGCTCTGTAAGCTCCTTCAATGTTTTGCCGAAAATATTAACCATGATGATTTATTTTCTCCTCATACATGAAATAAAGAAGCCGTCTGTACCATCACGCTGAGGATACAGCTGAACCATTTCATCATCTCTTGGTACAGGCAGTCTTTCCCCGGCATTTTCCAGGGTAAATTCCTTGGCATTTTCCAAAAAAGCCTTAACTACATCCTGATTTTCCTCGTGAGCTATAGTACAGGTACTATACACCAATAGCCCCCCTGGCTTCACTGCTGCAGCAGCACTTCTGAGTATTTCCAGCTGCAGCTTAGGCAGATCCTTTATAAGCTCAGGAGATTTACGCCATCTGGAATCAGGCTTTCTTCTGAGAACTCCCAAACCAGAGCACGGAGCATCCACCAAAACCCTGTCTGCCTCTTGTGGAAATTCCTGCCAAATTTCTCTGGCATCCATAAGTATTGGATCAATAATGGTGACACCAAGGCGCTCTGCATTGTTTCTGACTCTTTCCAGCTTATGGTCATAAATATCGCAGGCCACAATGCGTCCACGATTTTCCATCATGGCTGCCATGTGTGTAGTTTTTCCTCCCGGAGCACTGCACACATCCAATACCAGTTCCCCTGGCTGTGGATCCACCACATGGGCCACCAGCATGGAGCTTTCATCCTGTACCTGGCAATAACCATCCTGAAGCACCTGCAAATCATCAAGCGAACCATGGGACTTAATAATGACTCCCTCCGGAGTGAAAACAGACTGCTGACAATCCACCCCCACTGAAATAAGCTGAAGCATAAGCTCAGAACGGTTTGTCTTCAAGGTATTGGCCCTCACTGAAAGAGGTGCCTGCTTGTTATTAAATGCACAAAGCTTTGCTGCCTCATCATAGCCAAATTCCTTGATCCAGCGGCGAACCAACCACTCTGGATGCTGCTCCGTAAGGGCCAGCTGAATAGTGGCATTTCCCTTTCCCTCAGGAAAAGCCCCCTTTTCCGGCTCTCTTACCATGGTACGCATTACACCATTGACAAATTTGGCAACCCCCGCATGGCCGAATCCCTTGGCCAGCTCCACAGACTCGTTGCAAGCAGCGGAGTCAGGCACCTTATCCATATACTTGAGCTGATAGACACCCATGCGCAAAATATCCCTTATAATCGGGCTTACCTTGCTTATGGGACGATTAATATACTTTCTGATAATCCAGTCCAGGGTTTCCCCTGCCTTTACGGTACCATAAACAAGCTCAGTAACAAAACGACGGTCCATATCACTAAGACCGCCCTTGCGTAGCTCCTTGGCCAGAGCTACATTGGCATAAGCCTCCTGTTCATGGACCGCATTTATTATTTTCAAAGCCGTTTCACGTGCTTTATCCATTTAATTCTCCTTTTCCTGACTGACAGCATCAGATACAGGCAAATCTATAATATCCATAATGACTCTTTTGAACTCCTCAACATCCACCTTAGTGTTGAAGCATGGGCCATTAGGGCGAATATTCATAACACCTACTGAAGGTATAGGGTATACATCCTGGATACCACTGGCCAAATCTCGCTCGCAGGCAACCGCCACAACCGCCTGTGGCCTTATTTCCATAACCTTTTGACGGGCCAAGGTCCCCCCCGTTACCACGAAAAAATGAAAGCCGATTTCTTCAGCCAAGGCTACCAAATCTCCAATATTACAACCACCACAACGCTTGCAATTATTTGGATCCGTAGTTATCTTATGGGGACAGGTGCTAAGCTGCAAGCAGTGGGGTGTCACCACCAATAGTCTGTCAGCAGGCACCTTCAAATGACGATTACCTACAATGGTATTACTAACAGCCACATAGGATGCCTCTATGCGCCGACGATCAATCCCAAGGATTTTGCCTGCCGAAATAACAATGTAATAAAGGATATTCAACAGGGTATAGGTCTGCTTTTTAAAAATAGCAGGCAACGGCCAGCCCTTTATGCCAAACACCATTCCCAAAATTCCAAAGCCAATAAGGAACAGGATTCCTATCATAGCCGCCGCAAAGGCAGGGGCCAGATGAGGATTTATATTATTAAGACCAGGAAGGGTTATAAACCAGACTCCTGCACATATTATCAGCATAATAATATAGGTTATGCACAAAAGACCGATAAAAAGCCGCTTCTTAGCCTTTTTTACCGTATATTTCATAATGTATCCTCTGGGAAAACAACATTAATGGAAAACCAATCCAGCTTTTACGCCATTTCCCCGAACAAAATCACCTGCTGACATGCGTTTTTTACTAGGTGGCTGAATCTCTGTGATTTCCACAGCCCCCTTGCCTGCAGCAACAATAAAGCTCTTTTTGGTTAGCTCCAGCACCTCACCCGGATTACCGGACTTATCATCTCTCACCTTGGTACCCCAGACCTTGTAGTTTTTGCCATCCAGCATGGTCCAGGCCACTGGCCAGGAGTTAAGGCCGCGCACAAGATTGTGAACCTCCCGGGCCGACTTGGTCCAGTCGATATGACCAGTTTCCTTGGTAAGCATTGACGCATAGTTGGTAAGGCTATCATCCTGTTTTTCCGGAGTGATAGTCCCAGCCATAAGCCCATCAACAGTATCTGCCAACAATTTGCTGCCCATAACCGCCAGCTTATCGTGAAGCTCCTCGGTAGTCATATCTGGTGTAATCTCAATTTTACTCTTAAGAAGCATATCTCCAGTATCAAGGCCCGCATCCATCATCATGGTGGTTACTCCAGTTTCGGTTTCCCCGTTAATAATGGACCAATGAATAGGTGCCGCGCCACGATATCTAGGCAATAAAGAAGCGTGAACATTTACGCAGCCCAAACGAGGAATGTCCAAAATCTCCTGGGAAAGGATTTGACCAAAGGCTACCACCACAATAAGATCAGGATTTAACTCCTTTAACCTTGCCACACATTCAGCTGTCTTTATTTTCTCCGGCTGCCAAACAGGCAAGCCATGTTCCAGAGCCTTAACCTTTACTGGAGAAGGGGTCATTTTCTGTCCTCTCCCCTTTGGACGGTCAGGCTGTGTAATAACGGTAAGCACTTCCGTCTTTTCCTGCATTACCTCCAGACAACCAACGGCAAAGTCCGGAGTTCCCATAAAAACAGTTTTTAATTTGCTCATTTATTTTCTCCCTGCTTAATGGTCTTGGCCACATCAATAAACAATGTACCCTCCAAATGATCTAGCTCATGCTGAATACAACGCGCCATAAGGCCCTTGGCTGTAAGATGCTTTTTCTTACCCCAACGGTTGAGGTAATCAACGCTAACCTTCTCCGCACGTTCCACATCGCCAAATACATTTGGCACACTCAGGCATCCCTCCTGGCCGATCTCGGTGCCCTCACGACGCGTAATCACAGGATTCACCATTTCCACCAGGCCATTGTCGTCACCAACATCAATTACCACCAGACGTATGGACTGGCCCACCTGTGGCGCGGCCAAACCGACTCCATCAGCCTTATACATGGTTTCAGCCATATTTTCCATCAGCTTTCTAATTTTGCTGTCAACCTTCTCTATTGGAGTGGCAATCTGTTTTAAAACAGGATCACCAGCTTTTACTATATCTAACAGTGCCAACTATAACACCCTCCTATCTCTCTATATCCGTCTAATTTTATCATATTATGGAAGGAAAGTCCAAACTATACCATCCCTACAAACAAACGCCAAAAAAAGGAGCACTGTCAACGTATCTGAACAGTGCTCCAAAATATTTCTAGGGGTTAGTATAGCAAATTAGCAAAATGGTTATTTATTACTCTTTACCAGCCAGTCTCTTGTAGTTAGCGAGTCTGGTTTCAGCATCCTTCTGAGTCTTCTCGAAGAGAGCATCAGCAGCCTCTGGGAATGCACGCTTCAAGCTGTTGTAGCGAACCTCACCCATGAGGTAATCCTGGAACTTGCCGAAATCTGGCTCCTTGGAGTCAAGGCTGAATGGGTTCTTGTCAGTGCCAACCAGCTCTGGGTTGTAGCGGTAGTTAGCCCAATAACCGCATTCAACAGCACGGGCTGCTTCCATCTGGGACTTGCCCATACCAATCTTGATACCATGGTTGATACAAGGAGCGTAACCGATGATAAGGGATGGTCCTGGATAAGCCTCAGCCTCTGTAATGGCCTTCAGAACCTGATTCTTATCGGCACCCATGTTAACCTGTGCTACATATACGTAGCCATAGGACATGGCCATCATGCCCAGATCCTTTTTCTTGGTTCTCTTACCAGTTGCAGCAAACTGTGCAATGGCAGCGGTAGGAGTAGCCTTGGAAGCCTGACCGCCAGTGTTGGAATATACCTCAGTATCGAATACGAATACATTTACATCCTCACCGGAAGCCAATACATGATCCAGACCGCCGTAACCAATATCATAAGCCCAGCCGTCGCCGCCGAAAATCCACTGGGAACGCTTAACCATGAAGTCGCGGTTTTCATAAATCTTGTTGAGAAGCGGATCATTACCCTTCTCAGCTTCAAGAGCACCAATCAGATTCAATGAACGCTCACGGGTACCCTCACCGCAGTTCATGTTGTCCTTCCAGTCAATCATTGCATCCTTTAATGCAACAGACAGCTTGCCGGACTCAATAGCTGCAGTAACGTCTGCTGCCAAGGCCTCACGAACAGCCTTAACACCCAGGAACATACCAAGACCATACTCTGCGTTGTCCTCGAAGAGGGAATTAGCCCAAGCAGGACCATGACCCCAAGCATTCTTGGAGTATGGCATTGCAGGAGCAGATGCACCCCAAATGGAGGAACAGCCTGTAGCGTTAGCTACCATCATGCGACCACCGAAAAGCTGAGTGATGAGCTTGGCATATGGAGTCTCACCGCAGCCTGCGCAAGCGCCGGAGAATTCAAGACAAGGAGTCTCAAACTGAGAACCCTTAACAGTAGTCTTCTTCATAGGGTTAGTCTTAGGGCTAACCTTTACGCCATAATCGAATACAGCCTGCTTGTCAATCTGAGTAGCGATAGGCTTCATAACAAGAGCCTTCTCCTTGGCAGGGCAAACAACAGCACAGTTGCCACAGCCAGAGCAGTCAAGAGCAGAAATAGCCATGGTGAAGTTCAGGCCCTTGGTGCCAAGAGCTGGCTTGGAGGTAAAGCCCTCTGGTGCAGCATCCTTTTCCTCATCAGTTGTGAGAACTGGACGAATTGCAGCATGTGGGCAAACAAATGCGCACTGATTACACTCAATACACTTGGTAACATCCCATTCAGGAACGTTAATTGCAATACCGCGCTTCTCGTAAGCAGCAGTGCCGGATGGGAAGGTACCATCTGCATGGGCAGCCATCTGCTTAACAGTAATCTTGTTACCCTCCTGACGGTTAACTGGCTCCAGAATCTCCTTAACGTAAGCTGGAACATCAGACTTGCATTCTTCCTTGGCATCCTTTGCATCAGCCCAGTCAGCAGGAACATTTACAAGATGAAGTGCATCAATACCGGCATCAACAGCACCATTGTTCATATCTACGATATTCTGGCCCTTCTTGCCATAGGAAGTTACAATAGCATCCTTCAGATAACCAACAGCCTTCTGAAGTGGAATAATATCAGCCAGCTTGAAGAATGCAGACTGCATTACCATGTTGAAACGTCCGCCAAGGCCCAGATCCTGAGCAATTTTAACAGCGTTTACAGTGTAGAACTTAATATTGTTCTTGGCAATATAGCGTTTCATGGAAGCAGGCAACTTCCCAGACAGCTCATCGTCAGACCACAGTGTATTCAGCAGGAAAGTACCGCCTGGCTGTAAGCCTGCCAAAAGGTCATACTTATTTACATAAGACTGCTGGGAGCAGGAAATAAAGTTTGCATTATCAATAAGATATGGAGAAGCGATTGGAGACTTACCAAAACGCAGGTGGGACATGGTAATACCACCGGATTTCTTGGAGTCATAAGCGAAGTATGCCTGAGCATACAAATCAGTCTTATCGCCGATAATCTTAATAGCAGACTTGTTGGCACCTACAGTACCATCGGAACCGAGGCCCCAGAACTTACAAGCAGTGGTTCCTTCAGGAGTGAGGTTAACATGCTCTGGATATGGAGCAAGAGAGGTATTGGAAAGATCATCAACAATACCGATGGTGAAGCCGTTCTTAGGTGCATCCTTCTTCAGTTCCTCAAATACGCCCAGAACCTGGGTAGGAGTTACATCCTTACCACCTAAGCCATAACGGCCGCCAACAATCAGTGGATGACGATGGCTTGCGTAGAATGCAGTACGAACATCCTGATACAGTGGCTCACCAAGAGCACCAGGCTCCTTGGTACGGTCGAGAACTGCAATCTTTTCTGCAGTAGATGGAATAGCCTTCAGGAAATGGTCTACGGAGAATGGACGGAAGAGATGAACTGCAACCGCGCCAACCTTCTCACCCTTGGCGTTGAGGAAATCAACACACTCCTGAAGTGTCTGGTTAATGGAACCGATAGCGATTACTACACGCTCAGCGTCCTTGGCACCATAGTAATCAAAAATATGATGCTCACGGCCGGTAATCTTGGCCATCTGGCCCATAGCTTCTTCCACGAGCTCTGGCAAAGCATCGTAGGCTTTGTTTACAGCCTCACGGCCCTGGAAATAAATATCATCATTCTGAGCAGTACCACGAATTACAGGATGGTCAGGATTCAGAGCGTTGCGACGGAAAGCATTTACTGCATCCCAATCAAGAATCTTGGCCAAATCATCATAATCAACCACTTCAATCTTCTGAATCTCGTGGGAAGTGCGGAAACCATCAAAGAAGTTCAGGAAAGGAATCTTGCCCTTGATAGCAACTAAATGTGCTACAGCAGCCAAATCCATTACTTCCTGTACAGATGATTCTGCCAGCATAGCCACACCAGTCTGACGTGCAGCCATAACATCCTGATGATCACCGAAAATATTCAGTGAAGAAGTAGCCAGGGCACGAGCAGATACATGGAATACACCTGGGAGCATCTCGCCGGAAATCTTATACATATTTGGAATCATCAGCAGCATACCCTGAGAAGCAGTGTATGTGGTGGTCAAAGCACCAGCCTGCAGGGAACCGTGAACTGCACCTGCAGCACCAGCCTCGGATTGCAGCTCAACAATGCGTACCTTCTGACCAAAAAGGTTCTTCTGCCCCTTTGCAGCCATCTCATCAACATGCTCTGCCATTGGTGAAGATGGGGTGATAGGATAGATAGCAGCCACATCGGTAAATGCGTAAGACACATAAGCCGCAGCTGTATTACCATCCATAGTCTTCATTTTCTTGCCCATACTTGATTAACTCTCCTCTCATAACACGAAATTTACCCGAATACCAATCAAGTAACAGTAACATCTATAACAATATCCTTATAAATGTTTTACAAATTCATTATACATCTAACCATTTATTTTGTAAAATAAATCGCTTTTTCTTTTTATTTTCGCACAAATGAAAAGAAACCAAAATAATTTTGAACAAAATTTCATTTTATCATCAATAATCATCAGACAAATATATCTTATTTATACTTATATATATGAATTTAATTCCTCAAAAAAAGGCAAACAAAAAAGCCGGATCCGAAAATCCAGCTTAAAATGCAATGGTCGGAGCAGCAGGATTCGAACCTGCGACCCCCTGGTCCCAAGCCAGGTGCTCTACCAAACTGAGCCATGCCCCGTTGTTGACCCTTGTCGCGTCAACATCGATAATATTACTACAATCTCCATTGCTTGTCAACAAATTTTATATTTTTTATTACTTCTGCCAATAATCAAGGCGGTCAGTAATTCCAATATCCTTGGCGCAGAATACAGGATCCTTGCCTGCAGCTCTCTGGCTTTCGTAATCTCTAAGACAGTCCATTGCCTGACGGCCCAAAATAACGATTACCGGCAGGTTGATAATAGCCATGCAGCCCATGAGAACATCCGCCAGATTCCACAGCAGGTCCATACTAAGGCCAGCTCCTACAAAAATAACCAAAGCAGCAAATACACGATAAACGGTCATAAACAGCTTGCCAGGCACCTTTCCGTTTACATAAGCCAGACAGTTATCTACATAATAAAGATTCCCCAGCAGTGTAGTAAACGCAAAGAGCAGCATGGAAATAGTCAAAAACACCCCAGCTCCAGAGCCCAGGGTTGCATCAAGGGATGCCTGAACGAATGGGGCACCGGCCAATTCCTTGGTAGGAGCCACGCCGGAACTCATGCAAAGGAAGGCAGTGGCAGTACAGAGAATCATAGTATCAATAAATACTGAGAACATCTGAACAAGGCCCTGCTTTACAGGATGGGAAACATCTGCTGCAGCTGCGGCATTTGGAGCAGAACCTACACCTGCCTCATTGGAGAACAAACCACGCTTGATACCGTACATTACGCATGAACCAGTGAAGCCACCAAAAATTGCTTCAAAATCAAAGGCCTGGGTGAAGATTGTTGCAAAAACATTTGGCAAAAGGCTAATGTTCATAACCACTACGATTAATGCTACAACAACATAAATAAGGCCCATGAGAGGAACCAATGCGGAAGTAGCCTTGATAATTCTGCGGCCACCACCAAAGATACACCATCCCACAAGAACTGCCAGAACTCCACCAATGACCCATGGTGTGCTGGCAGGGTTGTAGAATGTGAATCCAGAGAATGTAGATTGAAGGTTATATGCACACAGCATATTAAAACCAACACCATAAGTACAAATCAGTGCCAATGCAAAGATAATTGCCACAAATCTGTTATGAAGGGCACTCTCAATGTAATAGGCCGGGCCACCATAGCTGGAGTGTGCACCGCGCTTCTTATACACCTGAGCCAAAGTGCTCTCCACAAATGCAGCTCCGCCGCCCAAAAATGCAGCCAGCCACATCCAAAACATGGAACCAAAGCCGCCCAGGCACAGTGCAGTGGAAACACCGATGATGTTACCAGTACCAACTCTGGAAGCAGTGGAAACCATCAAAGCCTGGAAGGATGATACCTTCTGTCCCTCTTTCTTCTCCATGATGACCTTCAACGTCTCCCCAAAAAGACGAATCTGGACAAATCTGGTCCGCAGTGTGTAATAAAAGCCTACGCCCAGAATCATGACAATCAACAGCTTGCCATACATGAAGTTAGAGATTTCGCCAATTAAAGCATCCAACATTTTCTTATCTACCCCTTTTCCTTTTAAAAATAAAATTAAATTTCCCTATTCAGGGAAAAAATCCCCTAAAGTTTCTTTATCCTCAGGTTTACCCACGTAAGAACCTATCAAGAACAAAATCAGTGAAATTGTAATACCGATGGTAATCTGGTGAAGCCCCATAATCTTAAAGCCCATGCCCTGAGCAAGACAATAAAGTACCGTACCCCCAACCATCGAAAGCATAGCCCCGGTTTTATTTGCCCTTGGCCAATAAAGCCCCAGCAAAAGTGTCCAAAAGAAAGCAGTTTCCAGACCTCCAAAAGCAAACATATTAATCAGCCAAATCAGGCTTGGCGGTGTCATAGCAATAAA
>DFHJ01000124.1:0-16806 GCA_002372665.1 Anaerovibrio lipolyticus | reverse complement strand
TTTCCCTTTCTCTCCTGACGATGGAGATAAATATCCTTAATAATTGCTGACGAGCCTACCAACAATAAGCTGCTGATGGTAGAAATACTGGCAGAAAGGGGACCTATTATGGCAATACTTGCCAAGGTTGCCGGCATTGCCGTTACCACGATACGCGGAATAATGCTGTCAGTTCCGCCATAATCAGCAGGAGCCCCCGTCATTACTCCCTGACCCAGAATACCAGTGAGATTTACACCAATATTCATAAAGCCTACCACAAAAGTACCAATAAGCATGGCTCTAACCAGACTCTTATTGTTTCTGAAAGCCAATCCCCTTACCACAGACTGAGGCAGGGCAATGGTACAGATACCCACCAAAATCCACTGTGTAAGATACAATCCATAAGGCATCTTGCCTCCGGAAAGTGGCTCCAGCATATCGGGACGATTTGTTTCCAAATGGGCCACTATACTGTCGTAACCACCACCGGCCTGAAGGACAAAATATACCAGCATCATAATGCCTATCATCATCATTATAGCACAACAGGTATCCGTAATGGCCACTGCTCTAAAGCCACCAATGGTGGTATATACCACTACCATGGCCCCAAAGAGAATCAATCCCGTCACATAGCTATACCCGGTCACTGCCTCGAACAGCTTGGCACCACCTACAAATTGGGCTACCATAGTAGCACAAAAGAACAAAACTATAATAAATGCAGAAATCTCCGCCAATAAATCCGACTTATACCGATGGCGAATAATATCAACCACCGTTACCGCATTAAACTTGCTGGCCAGCAATGCCACCCGCTTGCCAAATATACCCAGCACCAAAAATACCGCAGTTACCTGAACCACAGCCATGTAAACCCAGCCAAAGCCCACATTCCAGGCCACACCAGGCCCCCCAACAAAGGAGCTTACGGAGCTGTAGGTGGCAACCGTAGTCATGGCAAGAACAAATCCCCCCAAGTCCCGATTGCCGATGAAGTAGGTTTTGACAAAATTATTCATCAACCCTGACTGCTGCTGATGACGTACATAGAAGCTGATGCCAATCATAAAGGCCATGTAACCTAAAAGAGGTAAAAGCTGGCTTATATCGCCATTCATGGCTGTCCCCCCTTTCGGGAAGTATTGACATCTGTTTCCAGATCAATATCCTTGAAAACAAAGGTAGTAAGCAGCTTTACCAAAACCATGGCGAAAATCCACACGCCAAAGGTTCCGGCAACAGCCCAAAGCGGCAGTCCAAAAACCTTAATATCCACACCAGCCAGACCGAATCCGGCCAACACCCAAAAGATAATCAAAACCAATAGGGTTATGCCGGTCCACATGGCTTCCCTGCGAATCTGAAGGTATTTTTCTTTTTCTGACATACAAAGCACCTTTCCGTAGGACCCGGCCCTAAATTTAAACAAAGCTTGTCCAGCCAGTGTCCTCAACATCTGTAATTATACTATGCCTTCTTAAACTTGGCAAAAATTTCGTCTATTTCAGGACCCGTAAGCTGATATTTCTCCACCAGCTTGTCTGCCAATGCCTTGATAGCCTTCTTTCCCTTCTTCACGATTCTCAAGGTGTTTTCATATTCCTGCTGAATTATTTCATTGGCTTCTTCATAAACCTTCACCGCCGCCGGACTTACAGAAAGGGTTTCCAATGGTATATAGGCCCGAAGCTGTTTGCCCATACCCAGATTATTTACCATAAGAACTGCATGAACAGTGGCATTTTCCAAATCACCACTTATACCGGCATTGATGCCTTCCTTTTCACCGAAGAAAGTCACCTCAGCGGCACGTCCCGCCAAGCTAACACGTATCTTGTCCACATACCACTGACGATTGTAGTTTTTGGAGATTTTTTCATTTACCTTCGGCTTGGTGTAGCCACCGTATTCTTCCCGCCCCACAATAGTTACAAAAGAGGATTGCTCCCCGGTAAGCCACAGGAGATAAGCATGTCCCGCCTCGTGCACTGCAGTAGCAAAATAGTTAATCTCCTCCCAGTCATGCTTTTGACCAAATGTCAGCTCGTCAAGGGCATCTGAAAGAATATCACTGTCCACCTCTTTTTGCTGCTTTAAGGCCATACGGGTAGCCAAAGAAATAAAATCATTAATATCCGCTATACTATGCCCAAAAACACGATCCGCAATATTATTGATGATGGTATCAGGAATTGTTGTTATTCCTTTATTGTTTAGGGCTTTCTTGATACCAGCAATGCGCTCATCACGGTCAGGCAAGCGAACGTATATCTTGTGTTCCAAAAGGTGCAGCAGTTCAGGGTCCAATTCAGAATTTTCATCAGATACAGTTGAATGGGACCAATTCATAGTTCCCACAAACAGTACCGGGGAACCGCAATTTTTAATATCCTTGATACCATTAATAAATGTTCTTACAGCCCCCAGTCCACAGGCCTTTATCAACAGGTCAAACTTCTCTATCAAAATAACCGCCGGTGCCTCGCGAATTGCCTTTTCAAAAAGGTCCTTTAATAACTGGCAGGCCCCCTCAGGAGTAAGATCAGCCAATCTTGATGGGGTTATCATCAAAAGACTGGCCTCTGCCTCAGTAGCCAACGCCCTGGCAAGGGAAACCTTCCCTGCATCAGCGGAACCAAAGAGCAGAACTCCCCCCGGCACACTGTGATATTTCATCACAAAGGCCTCAGGATTAACCAAATACTCCTTCAGATATTTTAAATCCTCTTTGGCACTTGTACCCCCCACTATATCATCAAAATACCGTGGTTCCTTCTCCTCCTCAAGATACTCATCCACCGGATCCGGTCCCTTTAGGTTTTCAAAATCGAAATCATAGAAAATAACCTCAGCTGTCTTGCCATCATCAGAAAGCTGCTGGGCCGTATTATATTTTACGATTAAATCCTCCCGCTGAAGGGCATCATAGTTCTTCTGAATAAGGGTATCCCGTGCAACCAGCAGCATCTCCGCCTGGGCGTGTTCACGGTCCACGGAAAGATCCACAGTCCCCCGCGCCCCTTTTTGCATAAAGGTAAAGTAATCCGCCATGGTAATGTTGTCGTGCTTAATGAGGTAAACTGGCAGGGTCGGAAGATTCTCACGAACAATTTCAAAAACTCCAAGACCTGCTGACACCTCATCATCCAAGCTCAGCACATTAAATCCCCTGTCTTCAACTCCTTCCATAAGATCCACCACCACAAAGGAAAGAATAGTATTGGACAGGTTTTTCACCGCTTCATCAATACTGGTGACAAAAATGTAATCTATAAATTCATTTTCCAGCAGACATTTATACTTTTCCCTGTCTGCCACCAGCAGCACCTGAGGTTTTTCCTTGTAATTGAACAACGTAGCCATATGGCTATCCAGCTCAGGACGCTCCACCGTGAAAATAATTTTCTGGATTTTTGTAAGAGCGTCCGGAGCCAAATGGCGGCTTAATTCATAAAACTCATTTTTAAGAAAAGCTCTGCTGAGAGGCAATACAGAATTGGCATCAATCATATCACACTGATTAAACAGACACAGATTCAGCATATCCGGGTCCAAATCCATATCATAGCCATACTCATTTTTTATTTCATTGGCAAAATCAAAAAAGCTCTGCTCCATGAGCTCAAGTAAATGATTAACCGCCATATCCTTAAAGAAAATGATATTTTCATTATTAAAATACTCATAGAAGAAAATAATAGGAAAATCAGATTCTTCCAGCTCTTTGGCAAAGGAACCCAAAATCACGGATTTAGGCAGCATGGAGCCAAGATTGTCATTGAGATAAAGCTCCGCCCCTACATGGGTTGTAAAAATAATAATACTCTCCCCAAAGGATATTGCCTTCCCTGTGGAAGCATCCACCACCTGGCCCGTTTCAATAATCTGGCTTATGGCTGAAACCACCTTTGGACTGGCCTTTTCTATATTTTTCAGAAGCAAAATGCCGCTGGGATGTTCCTCCACGAATTTTGTAATTCTGCCAGCCTTTTTGCTGCCGCTTACGGTATTAACCAAATCCTTGGCAAAGGTTTCCGCCGCGTTCATATCCAGATTAATTTCCAAAATACTGCGCTTCAGCACATCTGCTGTAATGTGAGCCAAACGGGACTTGCCGATACCAGGAGGCCCAGATAACAGGAAAATATTATGAAGTTTCTGCCCGGATGATTCAGGAATAAACTGGCCCTTAAATATTCCCTGAACGAAATAATGTATGGCTGCATCCTGCCCCTTAATATTGGCACATAATGTCTGGTAAAGCGTCTTCGTACTCTTGGATAGCTCCACCAGCTCTTTTTTCTTGTTCCGCTTCATAACAATCCCCCCCTTGGCACAATAAACTAAAACAGCTAGTTTATTTACTATTTAAAATAATACCATAAATTCATAAAATACAACTTAATAACGTACATATATTGTCATTTTATTCTACTAAAAAACACTCCCCTTGGTTCCATAATGGTTCCAAAGGGGAATTATTAATCTAAAAATTTATTTCTTTATCCGTTTTCCGGAGGATTCTATTGCTCCGGCTGGGCACACCAGCAAACACAAATGGCATCCTACACACCGCACAGGATCCAATACTGGTTTTCTTTCCTTTAAGGTTATGGCCTGATGTCCGCCATCAGAGCAAGATACACGGCAACGACCACACCCAATGCACTTATTTCTCAGAAACCTTGGATAAACAACTGTATTCCTCTCCAGAGAATCCGTGGTATTGCTGACATGTTCCAGGGCCAGCCCCACTATATCCTTTACACTGCCAACGCCTATTGCCCTCAGATAATAATTTAACCCTGCCTTTAAATCTTTAATTATCCTATAGCCATATTGCATTACGGCGGTAGTTACCTGTACTGAGCTTGCCCCAAGAAGAATAAACTCCGTCGCATCCTGCCATGTCTCAATACCTCCCATACCACTAATATGAACACCGTAAAGATTAGGATTTTTGCCAAGCTCCGTAATATGTCTTAAAGCTATTGGCTTTATGGCATTGCCACTATATCCTCCCACCGCCGAAGCACTTCCAACCGCCGGGCTTGAAACATAGGTATCCAAATTTATACGCATAACACTTTTAACGGTATTAATGGCTGAAATTCCCTGAGCACCGCCCCTTTTGGCAGCTTCAGCCGCCTCACCCATAGAAGTCACATTTGGGGTCAGCTTCGCCAAAACCGGTATAGTTACCCCACTGCAGACCGCTCTGGTAAACCGTTCCACATATACAGGATTTTGTCCGATATCTGAACCAAGACCTTTTTCCATCATGTTTGGGCAGGAAAAATTAAGCTCTATGGCATCCACCCCATTTTCCTCACAAAGCCTTGCCAATCTATTCCATTCTTCATCATCCCGGCCCATGATGGAAGCCATAAGAAATTTATTAGGATAATCCCGTTTCAGAGCCTTAAAAATCTTCATATTTTCCACCACACTGTGGGCAGAAAGCTGCTCAATATTCTTAAATCCTATAATACTGCTGTTTCCCCCAGTTATGGCAGAATACCTTGGAGATGCCTCATGGATATCAAAATTGCATATGGTTTTGAAAGAAACCCCTGCCCATCCTGCCTCGAAGGCTCTGGCACACATATCATAATTGCTTCCTACAACAGATGAAGAAAGCAAAAACGGATTTTCCAGGGGTATGCCGCAAATATCCGTCTGCAAAGGACCTTCATCAGCCAGCTCTTCCTTGGTTATCATCGGCTTTACTTCATTCCTGAGACGGGTAATCAAGCCTTTTATAGGAACCAAGCCAGAACGAACACAGGCCTTTTCACAAGGAGCGTCACAATCTGCACAGGCATCCTGTTCAGGTAAAAAGGACACCGCATGATGCTCGCCTCCCAGCCATATTTCCATTAGCCTTTCACCTGGATTGATGTTGGCCGGACAAGCTTCATTGCAGGGTGCATTATCGCACAGGGCACAATTTATCATATCCCGCCTTTTTATATTAGGCTGCAAAAACATCATACTCACTCCTACTGATACACTAACTGCCTTCAGAAGCTGCCCCCCAGCTTTTCCAAAGTATTAATAACTACCACACAATCCGGCTGAACATGCTTTATTACAAATTCCATTTTGTCCAACGGGATGGCTACGCACCCGCCAGTATACGGCTTTTGTGGACCAAAGGAATGGAGGAATATAGCAGAGCCGGCACCTGGTATTCCCTTGGCGTTATAGCTGATATTCAAGCCATAAATATATTGTGGGTTATAATCCACGAGATGCTCGCTATTCTCCTTGTCCAAATCAGGCAGCTGGCGAATATTTACCATTTCATTATATTTCATGCCCGGACGGACATCTCCTGACCAATATACATTTTCATCCACCTGATGATATGGAATAGCACAACCTGGATCAGGGGCAATGCCAAAGGCAGCATTAAAGCAGAAGGTGCCTACCGGAGTCATGCCATCCCCTTCCTTTGTTTTGCCCAAACCATTTTTTCCGATAATACCAGGAGTGGTCATTATCTCTTTCCAGTTACCATCCCAATCCCTTTCATGCATAGAAACCCAGGCAGTGGTATCCCCTATGCCAGCCACCACAAAAAGCTGCTTTGCATTTTTTGCCTCAGGAAGCTGCTGCACCCAGGCTGGGGATGGCTTATAACTTCCATCGCTGTACCCTTTATAGGTTGCCATAGCACCACGCCAGCTATCCATAACCTCATCATTATTGAAATTTACCGACACCAAGCCAGGATTATTCTTAACGAATTCATCCCTTACATTCTTATAGCCCCACTGTACCAATTCAGTCCACTTAGCCTGGTCCTCTTTCATTTCCTCTATAGTAGACCTATGATAACGCACATCCGTTGGATGTCTGAACACATAGTACATACCAGATATATCCTTGGCAAAAATTTCCACGCCGGACATATCATAACAAAGCATTTCATTTAATTGTTTTTCATTAATCTTACCGATACTGAACAGCCAGCCCATACCGTCATAGCGCATACCAGCTGCCCTGCTCTCCTCTACAGATTTCTTTTCCGATACAGAAAACAGCATCCCTTCATAATCATCAAAAAAGGTAGCCGTAAGCAAAGCGTCCTTATACTTGTCTGGAACCTCAAGACGATACCCTTTACTGGTATAGAAGGTACTGTACTTTGCCAATGCTTCTCCTGATGACAATGCCATCAGCATAACTGCCAACATCATTGCAGTCATCGTCGTCCTTAAAACATGTCTTAAAAATGTTAACATCGTAGCACCTCCATAATAATCTTATCCCTTTGATATATTCGACCTTCATCTTCAAATACCTTTTTAGCATAATAATAACCCCAAAGCCAATTTAATTTGACTCTGGGGTTATTATATTAAAACTTAAACTGGTGCAACGAGTGTTGCAGGTCTTCAGCCAATCTTGACAAGGATTCACTGGCAGTGGCAATTTCACTGGCAGAAGCTGACTGCTCCTCTGTAGCAGCCGAAACAGTCTGCATTTCATCGGAAACCGCACGCCCCTGCTGATCGATGTTGGCCACCTGTGTAGTGATATTCTCTGTATCGGAGGTAGCGGAATGAACGGCCTGACTCATCTGCTTGACCTCCTGGGTAACTTCATTTACAAGGGACTCTATTTCTATAAAATTCTGCCGCAGATTGGCCACAGACTCGGCGCCGGCATCCACAGTAGCCCTGCCCTTCTGCATAGAAGTAACTGCCTGTTGGGTTTCCTGCTGAATCCCCGTAATAAGCTGGGTAATCTTTTGAGCGGCTTCACCGGACTGCTCGGCCAGCTTACGGACCTCCTCAGCTACTACAGCAAATCCTCGGCCATGCTCACCGGCACGGGCAGCCTCGATAGCCGCATTGAGCGCCAGCAAATTGGTCTGCTCCGCTATACCGGAAATTGTCTCTACGATAGTACCAATCTCCTGAGAACTTTCTCCCAGCCTATCCACAATTTCTGAGGAATCCTGAACCCCAACAGCACCATTACGAATCTGCTTAATTGTCTCCTCAATGGATTTTAAGCCCTGTGCCGCAGACTTTGCTGCAGAATCTGCTCTGGATGCCACATTATTGGACTGATTATCAATGGCAGATACGGAATCATTTATATTGCTGACTGCCTGGGTACTGGACTCGATAGCTCCCTGCTGTATCTGCACTGCACCGGCAGCATCAGTTACGGACTGAGCCACCTGGGTGGATGCCTGGGCTGACTGCTGGGCACTGGCGGTCAGCTCTTCACCGGCAGCCGCAATCTGTTCAGCACTGGAGCTGGTCTGACGCATAAGCTTATTAAGGTTTTCACGCATAATACATACTGTATCTGCCAGCTCACCGATTTCATCGGTAGTGGTGATGGTACGAGGAGTAATACGAAAATCTCCATCACCCATATGGCGACAAGTCTCCATCATTCTATTCAACGGGCCAGTAATTGCTTTAATAATCAGCATGGAGAAAGCAAACAGGGCAATCAAAGCAGCAACACTGAACAAAACCATCATTCTGCTGGCTGAAGTCGCATTATCCTCCATTTTCTCAAAAAGGGCCTGAGAACTTTCCTGTGCTTGTTTTTGCTGAGCCTCCAGCAATAAACGAAGCTGCTTGGTGGCGTCACCGGCATTCTTGCTGAGATAAGCAGCACCTTCGTCCTTCTTGTTATCCTGTGCCAGAGCTACCACCTGATCAATTGTGCCACAAAAAACATTCCACTTTTCCTGAATAGCAGCATTACCTTTTTCAGCCTCAGTTCCTGCTGTAGCCTGCTGATACAGCTTCCAGTTTTCTTCAAAATTGGCCCGAATTTCCTTTTGATCATTCTTCAGGTCATCAATACGGTTCTGATCCTTGGCGGACAGCGAAAGAGCACCTCTGGACTGCATATCGCGGAGCATATATTTTATCTCACCTATGCAATAAAGCTGCTGCATATTTTTCTGATAAATAATCTCCAAGGAATCACGGGACTCAGATATGGTGGAATAGCCACGATAGCCGATGAGAGCCATACCGATAGCGGCAATTACCACAAGGGTTAATATCTTATACACCATCTTCAAATTGTAAAAAAAATTCATTTACATCCCCTCTTTTCTGTATTATCTATTCTGCTTAGTAATTCTACTTTTATGACTAAAACCCTTTAATTTTATTTATTTTTATCTAAAAAAGACCAGTTTCGCATACACCGGATGCTAAGGTAATTTTCAAATTATTCAAAAGGAAAATCCCCCTGACCTTTTTCGGCCAAGGGGATTTCAGTATATCCTTTTATTTCAAAATTACGTTATACCTGGAATTCACCTACCATGGAGCTCATATCAGTTGCCATCTTGGCAAGAGCATGAGACGCTGCGGCAATCTCTTCATTGGACGCGGATTGCTGCTCGGTAGTCCCGGCAATCATGTTCATGTGTTCAGCAGTCTGCTTGCTGACAGAATCAATAGCATCTACAGCCTGAACGATTTGAGTAGCACCATCAGAAACTGTTTGTACAGAATTGTTGATTTCTCTCATGGAATCGCCGATGCCATTTACCTTATTCATGATTTCACTGAACTGAGTACCAACCTCACGGATGGCCTTAGTCCCCTGCTCAACTTCTCTGGTTCCCTGCTCCATGGAAGCCACTGCCCTGTCGGTATTTTCCTGAATTGAGGAAATCCTTGCCTTAATCTGCTCAGCGGATTCCTTGGATTCGGTAGCCAGCTTTCTTACTTCCTCAGCTACTACAGCAAAGCCACGGCCCTGTTCACCGGCACGGGCTGCTTCAATAGCTGCATTGAGAGACAAGAGATTGGTCTGTTCGGCAATGGAAGAAATAGCTTCTACAATCTGACCGATTTGCTTGGAGTTCTCACCCAGTTCCTTTACAACCTCAGCGGACTGAAGAACACTGCCCTCCAAGGAACCAATCTTCTCCATGGCAGCCCTCATAAGTGCCGCACCATCTTCAGCAGCCTGTGCTGCATCTCTGGAGGCAACAGATGCTTCGTTGGTCTTGTTTGTCATGAGCTTAATATCATCATATACACTGTCCACACTGACTTTGGCCGTATTAACATCAGAAATCTGCTGATCCATGTTAGTACTTACCTTGGAAACGGTTTCTGCAGTATGAACAGAGGACTCTGCACTCTGCTGAGCATTGGCAGTAAGCTCCTCAGAGGATGCCGCAACCTGTTCGGCAGTAGTAGCCATAGAACTGATGAGCTTGGCCAGATGGGCTCTCATGGTGTTGAAGGCCGTTACCAAAGATCCGATTTCATCGTCGGAAGTCTTTACGATATCTCTAAGTCTAAGATTACCATGAGCCAACTGATCAGCATGTTCTTTCAATGCAACAATTGGAGTAGTAATCATGCCTGCAAACTTCAGACACATTGCAACAACAATCAGGAAGCCAACAACTGTAAGAATACCAAAGGCTATCTTCAAGTTAGTAATTGGTGCATATACATAGTCATAAGGAACTGATAAGCCAAATACCCAGCCATTGCATGGCATCTTCTTATAGCCAAATACCTGCTTTCCTTCTTCATTTTCGTAGATGAAGAAGCCAGTATCATTTTTCAGCATTTCATCAAAATGCTCGCCTATGCCCTGTACCTTGCGGATATCGGACATAATCTCCTCTTTGCCGGCAGTACCAAGAATATTACCAGCAGTATCTATAACAATACCCTGACCTGCCTCACCGCGATACTTGGCTGCCTTGGCTCGTTCACTAACAATATCCAATGCTATATCAGTACAAAGAGTACCATAAAAACCACTGGTACCATTAAATGGAGAAACAACAGAAACTACCAGCTTACCAGTGTTTTTATCTACATAAGGCTCAGTGAAAACCGTCTTACCGGCATTTTTGGCATCATTATACCAAGGACGCTGCTTTGGTATTAATTTACCAGTCATATTACCGCCATAAAAAGATGCAAAATAATCATCCTCTGTACCAATATTTAAATCCAAAATATCTTTATCTGAAGAAATAAGGGACAAGGAATCAATTGACTCTATACGTGCTTTATCACCCTTAAAGGATGACATGAGATTCGCCGCATAGGTAGCAGAGGTTGCTTTCTCTTTAAACCAGCCATCAAGCTCGGCAGATTCATTACTTACCACTGCAGTCATTTCTGCCTCTACACTAGATTGCAGATTAGAATCAGAAATCATAAAACCGATCATGGATACCAAGGCAAGCAATATGCCGACCCCCAGGGCCAAGCACTGAAATTTCTTCTTTATGCCCATACAATAACCTCCTTCAAAATGTGTATAATGGTTAGTTCTACATTCACGTCAAAAATCCTTTATTTATTTTTATCAATTATCAACAAAAATTAATATTTTTTCACAAGCCTTAGTAAAACAAATATATTCCTTATTTTTTTAAGGAAAATAAAGCATTTGTACACTCCTTATTGCTCTACCAGCTGCTGATACATTTTCATCAATTCTGCTACACAAGCTGACTCGCTGTTTAGTTTGCCCCGAAGCTAAAGCCCACAATTACACAATACCAATATTTACCTACCTTTCCTTATTGTTTTTCTATACTCATAGCGTATATTAAATATATATATTAGTTATTTTTTAGCAGCTTTATATAAGTATATTGTATTTACACTGTAACTATATTATAATAGTCATAGGGAGGTGTTATATTATGGCTACAGCTATTGTACAGGTTCGTGTTGATACCGATCTCAAAAAAAGGGTAGAAGGTAAGCTAAAGACTATGGGCTTAAACATGAGTACCGCAGTAAATATGTTGCTCCATCAGATTGATAACCAGAATAGAATTCCCTTTGATATTTCCGGCAAAGAACCAGAATTGCTACAAACGATTAATGAAATTGAAACAGGAAAGGGACTCAGTAAGGTTTATACGGCCCCTGATGAGCTTTATAAGGATTTGGGTATATGACATAAAAAGTTCAATACTCCAATAAATTTCTAAAGGATATTAAGCTGGCCAAGAAGCGTTATCTGAATACCTCTTTGCTGCATGATGTCATCGAAATGCTTCGGACTGGTCAAAAACTTCCCGAAAAATATCACGACCCCAGCCTTGACCTTCATAGGGCACTTTGGCGATTGGGCCACGTAATAAAGCTTCAAAGCTCACTCTAAAAAGCTCTGCATATTTATGGGACGGTTCTGTATATGCTACTCGTTAGGCTTTTTCTTTAGCTTCTCCCGTACCATCATCAAGGCATACCCCAGAAGATTGCGGTCTTTCCATTTTCCAACATCAAATCTAGCTGAATCATTCATGGACAGTCCTATTCCCCATATTCTATCTTTTACTGCACATTCGGCAAGTATTGCCTCTCCCGTTCCCAACAAGCTATCCTTTAAATCCTTATTCTGGGAAAACTTGGCTAACAGGCCCTCATATACAACGATCTGCCTAATACCGCTCCAAACACTATCATCATAGCCAGCCACTTGCCGCCCTAGATTCTTTATTTCAGCAACATCATCTGATGCAAGTATCTTGCTGGCGATTTCACCATCGTGGAAGCAGATTGCTTTCCTATACATCATATACTGTTCCATAGAAGAGAATGATATATCCCCCACGGTGAAATTTACCATGTACCAATTACTTAAATACCCATTTACCTCATCAGGATTATGAAAGCCGATTACCTTCATCAGCTCTCACCCACTTTTTGGACCGCCAGCTCAAGCTCCAAATCATGTAACCCACTATAAGCCTTAATAAGAAAATCAATCGGTATTTTTTCAAGAACCTCCGCACTAGGAATATTGAAGTACCACTGATAATAAGCATAAAACTCACCCAACCAGTCAGGCATAAACCCTTCCATGGCCTTACCGGATTTAAGCTCATATTTATCATTGGCCTGAAAATACTCCCAAAGACTCTCGGCATCCATAGTATTAACATAAGCTTGTGCTTCATCAATACTTTTTCTAGTCTTACTCAGCATATAGGCCCGAATAAAATCCTTGGTATCCTTATCCGGATAGGAGTGTGCTACTAAATCAAACAGTTTACCCTGAGTTTCTACCACATCGTTTAAATAATCTATAGCATACGCCTGCATTACTGTCACCTCTCAAACAAGGTACTGAAAACCTTTGTAACCTTATTGACATCCGAATTAATTAGCTCCCGCATTTTTTGCCTGACAACCGCATCTCTCAAATTGTATTTATTATTAAATTCGTTATATTCCACAATACTAAGATCTGAATGAATCTCCTTTAATTGGGAATAAGCCTGCTTTGTCTTAATACAGTACTGAATACCTAAACCACCTAATGACAGCAGTTTTTCCAGTATATCCATGTCAATATTATCTCTGACAAATTCCTTCGCTATGTAAAAATAGGACGCATCGGCTCGCCATCCCTTGATAACATCATAAGGTGATGTATCCACACCATACTTCTCAATGAACTTTGCTGATAACATATGATAACGTTTAGTATCAGAAGCGTCCCTATGCTTCATCAGCTCTGCCAACCAGGAGAGAATATCTTTTGTCTGAAAATCGAGAATCTTTAATCCGTCAGTATCCAGTTCATATTTATGAACCCAGCCATTTTTCTCATTAGGCCGACACACCGCCCACTCCTTGGCTAGTTCATGATCCGCAGTCATGTAAAAACCGCGCCCGTAATCATGCTTATCATTTCCTAATCCATAAGTTGGCTTTATTTCCTTATCCGATGTTCCGTGATATAAAATAATCTTTCCCATTTTCTGTATACCTTTTATCGCCTACATCAAACATCCAAACTTACAAATATCATTATAGAATCCTATATTTTCCTTATTATATCATATTATTTATCATATCCGTTTCACTTTCTTAACAATGCAATTTAAAAAAGCCCTGGCGTATCGCCAGAGCTTGTGCCATGCCTCCAATGGGCATGGGCACACTATTCTTTCATATATTTTTCCAAGGCAGCTACAGCCTTATCCTGCTGGTGATCTATGACGTGAGCATATACATCCAGCGTCATTTTTGCAGAACTATGGCCTAATCTTTCACTCACTACTTTCACTGGAACACCAGCCTCCGCCTCCTGCACTACGTGGACATCTGGACATGCTGCTCTTATATTCCGAATCTGCCGGTCTATAGATTGTTCTTTCCTGCTGATACGTGCATAACCATATATTCTATTCACATGCTTCCTCTTTGTTTGTCGTTAAATTAAACGATAATTTAATTGATAAATATATCTATAAATACTATAATATAGATGAGGATGGTGATTTACTATGAGAACCGTATCTGTTAGAAGCGCAATACAAAATTCAGTGCCTATTTCCAATTTCAATAAGGGAATGGCTGGCAAGATATTTTCTGATGTACGTGCAACCGGTCCCAAGGTTGTAATTAAAAATAATATTCCTGAATGTGTGTTAATGTCCCCTGAGGAATACATATCTTTATTGGACGAGCTTGAAGATATGAGACTCTTGGCAATGGCCAAAGACCGTCTTGCCCATACTTCCGATAAAACCATTAGCCATGAGGAAATCATGAAGAAGTATGGCATCAGCCAAGATGACCTTGATGAAATGGAGGATGTTGAAATAGAATGAGCTGGAGCATCGAGTATATACCAGAAGCCGAAGATGACTTGGACAAGCTTGATGGTTCCCAAAGGAATATCGTGCTGAAAGGAATCAGCAAAGTTGCCAAGAATCCGTTGCCTACTGATGAGGGTGGTTACGGAAAGCCCCTTGGCAACAAACACGGCATCAATCTGTCTGGCCTTCTCAAAATCAAATTACTGAAACTTGGAATCAGGGTAGTATACGATTTGAAGCGAGATGAAAAGGGTATGCGGATAATTATTATCGGAGTTATGGCAGATAATGACGTTTATGAATTGGTCGAAAAAAGAATTAATAAATTATGACATACGCCGCTACCCTATGGCGGTTATTATTTTGTGTCAAAATAATAAAATAACCCTACCTCGCAAAGAATGGGGTAGGGCCTTATAATATATCAGCATATTTACACAAAATCACACCAAGGGGCAGACAAAACAAGTAGCTTACATCTACTTCTTCTCATTTTTGTCCCTATACTGTCTGCTTCTTTCTGCCCATCTATGAAATGCCTCAATTTCTTCTTTATACTCTTCCAATAATTCTTTTGGTGGTTGCCAAGTTCCATAATGTACAACCTCTTTATGCGGTATTTTTATTATGTCTTTAGACTCCAATATGCACTGTTTAGGAAGGTTTCTAAAATTCATGTATTTGGCAAAGGGGCCTATTTCTTCTTCTGTATATTTTTTCCTCTCTTTTTCCAGCAATTCTATTCTTTTCTCATATTCTTTTTCATACTCTTCATATTCTTCGTTGGTCATATTATCCGTCCCTTAAAAACCTTCCAATGTCCATATGTCCAGCCCAAATGGGGTATCAGTAGCCGTTATTTCTCACCTACACGCCCTTTTTCTCATGGAAATACAGACATCTGGACATATAAATCATCATATTATCAGTCATCCATTATGGCTAACTGCAAATAAGTATTGGCTCTGGAACAGCCTACATACATAATTTTTTGCTACAACGGATAGAATATCGGTAAACCAATAATATCAACACTTTTTGTGATAATATTATCCTTCCTCATAATCCTTTAGAACTATCTGCCTTATTTCTAGCCAGTAATCTATCTTTCCATGCTTCCACAAGTTTTTCCCATCCTTTTGACAAGAGCTTATTAAGAGCAGCCATTTCCGCAGTAAGGCCCCAACCATCACAGGCTATATCCCTGATATCAATTCCACGTATTTGCCTCCTGTTCTTTAGCATAATACTCAACTCCTTGCTTTTTGAAAACATCTAAACATTCAAGCAAAATCGTTTTTATCCCGTAACATTAGTTCCAGCAAATTCCCTCCTGCCCGGAAGATATTTTCTGGGACCCTTTAAAATTTCAAAAACACTTTTATCATCAGCTTCAGCATCGGGCTCATAATGAAGCCGGATATATTCGTCAATTTCCTTTTTCCTTAATGTTACCTTTGCAACCATAGCAATCCCCTTATTCATCATCCAGCTTTTCAAGAGCCTTCGCTCCAAAAATATCCTTTATTTTCCCTTTGGCCTGAGCCTTAATTTCATCATTGATATACATCTGAGCCAAAAGCAGTGCAATACCAATGGCCGCCGCATCATCAGTATAACCAACTATTGGTGTAATATCTGGTATAAAGTCAAATGGGGAAATCAGATAGCCCAAGGCACCATAAATTCCGGCCTTGACCTTCATAGGGCATTTGGGGGACTGGGCCACGTAATAAAGCTGCAAAGCCTTGTAAATCAAGCTTATACCTATGGATGTAACATTTTCCTTTATCTTTTTCCAAAGCCCTTCCTCAGAATACTCATCAGTATACTTTTCCACTTCAATCTCACTGAAATCAGCATCAATAAAATCCTTCTTCATAGTGACCCCTCCCTGTTGACAACAATTCTACATAATTGTATAGCTTTCCTGCTTAATAAACAGTATACAGCAGCCAAAAGCAAAAAGGTTGCCTGGCAGGCAACCCTATGTTTTGGGGTATTCAAAACTTAACAGTATTGACACTGAAAACAAAATACAGTAAAATCAAGGTATAAGGCAGTGTCAAAACTTATAGTCAAAAATAAAGCAAAAAAATGGGACATACAGTCCCAAAATTATAAAACTACATCCACTAATTTAGTAGGCTATAGATAATTTATTTTGTTGGAGCAAGCTAAGTAATCTGCTGCTCGGGCCAGATGGTTTATTGCGACCAGAT
>DFHJ01000013.1:600-2512 GCA_002372665.1 Anaerovibrio lipolyticus | reverse complement strand
TTGGATAAGGCACAAGACGACTGGCCAGAAGGCGGCGGCCCTCCAGTGTACGGGCTATATTAAGGAATTGGAAAATAGACGCATCTCCTAATATATTAAGGTCAATGTCCTGGGTAAGGTTTCTATCAAGGAAATCCTCTCCCTTGTCCTCAAATTTTTTCCAGTCACCTGTAAAACGGCTAATATAATCATTGATGACGGCTTCCCGGTTTATCTCGTAATTAAGGTCATCGTGGAGGCGGCTGTGGCCTCTTATTAAATAGAAGAAATAGGCAAAAATCAATATTCCAGCCAACAGGGGCCAGGGTGAATTCATATCGTATGCCACTGCCACCGTCACCAAAAGTGCCAAAAAGGACAGGGTGCGCTTGGTGGTAAAAAGCTGGCTTTTCCGTTTATATTCTTCTATAGTCGCCTGGGATTCCCGTCGTAGCTGTTCAAAATAAGATAATTCCATAGTTGGCCTCCTTGCCGGTATTCACAAAACAAATTATACAATTTATGAGGTGAATTAACAAATTATCTTAAAATTTATCAGACAACCCGTCTTTTTTAGATAGACATATTAAAAAAAGTATGTATGGAGTATACAAAACAAAAAATAATTGCTATAATAAAAGTGTGCAAAGCTGAAAATAGTGTGAATTTTCAGCGAATTTATATCATTTATCTCATTATTTTTATTATTAATGGAGGGATGAAAAATGTCAGAGGATGAAGGAAAGAAATCAATTCTTGACAGTCTTGGCAAGTGGATTATTATTGCCACAATCCTGGGTGCTGTCGTAGGCTTGGTAATGGGGCCACCAGCCCACATGTTTGCTCCGGTGGGTGATTTGTTTATGTCACTCATCAAGATGGTAGTTGTACCTATGGTTTTCTTCTCACTGGTAGGAGGAGCTGCTTCATTGGGAAATTCCAAGGGTGCAGGTAAAATCGGTCTTATAACATTCATTTATTATGGTGTAACCACTGCCGTAGCAGTTGTATTGGGGTTATTCTTCAGTGAGATGTTCAAGCCAGGTGCCGGCATCAATATGGCAGCCATTTCTGAGGCAGCTATCGATATTGATATGTCCCAGAGCGGTCAGATTCCAGGCTTCTGGGAAACTGTAATCGGCTTCGTTCCGACTAATCCATTTGCTGCCCTGGTTCAGGGTAACATCCTCCAGACCATCGTATTTGCCCTGTTTGTAGGCTTTGCCTTGGCTATGCTGGATGAGGATAAGAAGAAGTTCATGATGAACATCTTCAATTACTTTACCGAGATTTTCATTAAGATTATGACCGCTATTATGTGTGTAGCTCCTATCGGTGTATTTGCCCTGATGGCTGATGCCACCGGTACCTTCGGTTATGACGTATTGGTTAAAATTATCAATCTGATTGTTCTCTATGTAGTTGTACTGGCCATCGTTACCTATGTAATGATTGGTGGCTCCGTGGCTCTCTTCTCCAAGAAGGTTGGCTATGTTCAGTTCTTCAAGAGCATGTGGAAGTGCCAGGTATTTGCATTCTCCACTGCTTCTTCAATGGCTACCTTGCCATTGAACATGAAGACCAACGAGGAAGAATTTGGCCTTGATAAAGGTACTGTTTCCTTTGCCCTGCCACTGGGTGCTACCATTAATATGAATGGTAATGCGGCATACTATGCAATGGCAGCCACCTTTATTGCCCAGATGTTTGGCATGGAGCTGAGCTTTGGTCAGTATATTGCCATTATCGTTACTTCCACCTTGGGTGCTGTTGGTCAGGCCGGTGTGCCTGGTCCTACCCTGCTGGTGGTTGCAGTACTGGTAGCAGCCGGTATTCCAATCGAGGCATTGCCAATCCTCTTTGGTGTAGACCGTATCTTTGATATGCTCCGTACCGCCGTTAATATTACCGGTGATGCAGCCTGCGCATGTAT
>DFHJ01000013.1:0-479 GCA_002372665.1 Anaerovibrio lipolyticus | reverse complement strand
CTTTTATTTTGGGGCAGTTTTATGTATAATATTTTAGACCCAAAAGGAAGGTGGAAATTTCATGGCTCTTAGTCAGGAAGTTAAGGAAAAGCTACAGAAGCGTATAGACGAATTGAAGAAGCGTATGCAGTACGATGCCAATGATCTGGATTATGAGACTCATCTGCATCAGGTGCGGGAGCTGCAGAAGCTTATCAATAATAGTAAATAGGTGGGAATAGCTGGGAAAGTATATACGGAACGCTCGCGCTCTCTAGTTTACCTAGTGGTACTAAGCTCATTCGGCGCCGTTGGCTTGAATTCACTAAGTACCAAGGTAAAATCTGTCCGTATATATCTTCCCCAGCCATTTCATACATATAATTTAGAAATTGTTACGAGGTGAGAAATATGAAAAACACTACTTTAAATATGATTGATGATTTAGTTAAACGTTATCCTGCATTGGATGTGTGCCGCAGCTCCATTCAGGAGGCTGT
>DFHJ01000026.1:29645-45804 GCA_002372665.1 Anaerovibrio lipolyticus | reverse complement strand
TGATATGCTCCCCCTATAAGAGACAGTGAAAAACAAAAACTGTCATTATAGGGGGATTTTTCTATGCCACATAAAAAGAAAGCGACTGCTGAAGAAATAATTAGAGTCATTCATGCATACTTATCTGAAGAAATTGAATTAAAAGATGCTGCCCAGCAACTTCAAGTTCATACTTCCACGATACGTAGATGGATAAGACATTATAAGGCCGAAGGAATCCAATTTTTTATGCCTCACGAACATAATCGTGTGTACTCAACAGAGCTAAAGATGAAGGCTGTTCTTAGTTATTTAAACGGTGAAGGCGGTTATATGTTCATCTGTCAAAAATACAAAATTAGAAGTACTTGCCAACTAAGAGATTGGATTAAGTTGTATAATGCTCATGGAGACCTTAACTCCAGAAAACATTCAGGAGGCGGAAGTTACATGAGTAAAGTACGCAACACAACGCAAGAAGAACGAGTGCAAATAGCCAAGGAATCCCTGGCCTCAGGTAAGAATTATGGCGAGATAGCCCAAAAATACAATGCTAGTTACCAACAGGTCAGAACATGGACATTACGTTACATGGAACTCGGGGAATCAGGGCTGGAAGATCGTCGTGGCAAGCGTAAGAAAGACCAGGTCCCACGTACAGAGCTGGAAAAAGCCCAAATTGAAATTGAAAAGCTGAAACATCAGCTATATATGGCCGAGATGGAGCGTGACCTATTAAAAAAATTGAAAGAGCTGGAGAGGGGGGAACTCTTGGACAAATAAGGCAGCTGCGTGCTTACAAGGCTATACGGGATTGCCATCAAGAAAAAGGCTATCCCATTGATGATTTATGTATGTTGCTTAATGTAGCCAGATCGTCATACTACAAATGGTTGTCCGGTAAGAAAAGCAACAGGATGCTGGAAAATGAACGACTTGCAGAAAAGGTGGAGCAAATTCATTCCGAACATCCAGATAAAGGTTATCGCCGTATAAATGATGACCTAAAACATGATTATGATATTCATGTCAATGATAAGCGTATACTTCGAATATGCCGGGAAAAGGATATAAAATCCACAATTAAGTACAGTCGCCACGGCTGTACCAGAAATGCTAAACGGCCTCAATATATTGCCGAGAACTTACTTGATCGCAACTTTTATGCGGATAAACCAAATGAAAAGTGGCTCACCGATGTTACTGAATTCAAATGGTATGAAGGATTAGAAGCACGCAAGATTTACCTAAGTGCAATTCTAGATCTGTATGATAGGCGAATAGTTGCTTTTGCCATAGGGACCCACAACAACAATCCGTTGGTATTCAAAACATTGGATGAAGCTGCTAAAAACAATCCAAACGCTCATCCACTATTTCATAGTGATCGTGGTTTTCAGTACACAAATAGGGTATTTCACCATAAATTGGAAAAATATGGCATGATTCAAAGCATGTCTCGTGTCGCCCATTGCATTGATAATGGGCCTATGGAAGGTTTTTGGGGCATATTGAAAAGAGAATGTTATTATGGCAAACGCTTTACAGATAGACTCAGTCTAATACATACAATTAAATCCTATATTGCTTACTACAACAATAAACGTGTTCAGCGCAGCCTTGGCATTTTGACACCAATAGAAAAACACAATATATATATGGCCGCATAAAAAAGGCCGACAGAACAATGGCTGTCGACCAAAGAAAATTTATATTTTTTTACTGTCCTCTTGACGGGTAGCAGTTCAGATATGCGAAGTGCTGTTTTGTTCAGTTACAATAATTAATCAATGATTTTTCAAAAAATGTGTTGAATTAATCAATTTTATATTGTATAATACATCTTGTTTGATTTCCTATGGGGGCGTAGCTCAGCTGGGAGAGCACATGCCTGGCAGGCATGGGGTCAGGGGTTCAAGCCCCCTCGTCTCCACCATAAGAAAATAACCTCGAAACCTTTAGTGATAAGGGCTTCGAGGTTTTTTGTTTTTATGGTGTCTATGCCGGTACGCTTTATTCTTCTCCCAGCTCCAGCATCATTTTTGCTACCATGGCCTCCATGGTGAGCATACCACCGGAAACTACGCCGTGTTTTAGAGCGGTGATGCCTACCTCATAGCGGTCCATGTGAACACCATCATTTATACATTGGGTGGCACCGATGATTTTTACCCCCTTGGAGATGGCATAATCAATGGCTGGCAGAAGATTGCCAGGGGATTTTTCTCCTGGAATTCCACCAGAACCAAAGAGATTTAACACTATACCTCGACAGCCCGCATCCACAAGGGCTTTGAGATACTCCTGCTTGTAGCCGGGCACCAGATCAACCACCACAACTCTGGTATCCATTTTATCCCGGACATTTAATGCTTGCCCCGTAGCCGGCCGAGGATTATCTGCCAAATACTGGTCGTATTCCGGATTAAATTCCAGTTTTCCATTTTTTAGAACTGCAACTTCAGGGGCATTTATACTCTTAAAGGCGTAGAATTCCTCTGTATGAAGCTTTTTAGCAGTGTTTCCCTGTATAAGTCTGCCGTAAAATGCCAAATATACACCGGGACGTCCCTGGGCGGCAGCAGTAAAAGCAGTAATAAGATTATCAGGGGCATCGGAGCCTTCCTCTGTCAGTGACAGCTGTGAGCCGGTTATTATGACCGGCTTTTTTAAATTCTCCAGCATGTAGTAGAGGGCTGAGGATGTAAAGGCCATGGTGTCAGTTCCGTGACTGATAACAAAGCCGTCATATTTATCATATTGGGCTTCCACGGTGCGGGCCATGCTTTTCCAATGCTCTGGCTGGATGTTGGTGCTGTCCAGCTGCATCAGCTCCATGGTATCAATTTCACAGATTTCTTTAAGGGCTGGTACCCGCTCAATAAGACCTTTCCCATCAAGGCCTGGCATCATGCCGGCTTCAGTCTGTACGGAAGCAATGGTACCACCGGTTGCAATAAGTAAAATCTTCTTCATAGTGCAAAATATCCTCCTTTTCCATCTGGGGTATTTCTTCCAATGAAAATTATACAGCTATTGTTCAAATTTTCCAAAAAATATATCCATAGGCAGGAATTATAGGTGTTCGTAGTGAATAATAGAAACATGCTGAGAGTGTGTCCCGTATGAGTTTATCTACGTAATATATCAACTGTAATAATCTATAGATAGGAGTGATGTGTATGGCAGAACCTATGGTTGAGGTCTTCATATTTGAGACCAGGCAGTTCCTGGAACAGCTGGAACAAATTGCTCTTGGCAGTGAAGAGCAGGGCGGTTTCAGTGAGGAAGACGTCAACGAAATCTTCCGTGCCATGCATACCATTAAGGGCTCAGCGGCCATGATGATGTTCGATCAGGTATCGACACTGGCCCATTCAGTAGAGGATATTTTCTTTTACATAAGAGAGCTTAAGCCGGCAAAAGTGGATGCCACTGCCATTACCGACATTGTGCTCAATGCCGTGGATTTCATGCGCATTGAAATGGACAAGCTGGATGCTGGGGGCACCCCAGATATGAGCTCTGAGGAGCTTCGTAATTATACCAAGGATTTTCTCAGGAATATGAAGCTGGATAACGGCCATGATCCTGATATCGATTTGCGTAAGGCAAAGAATGCCAAGAAAGCCGGAGAAGCAGGGGGAGATGCTGCAGCACCGGCTCCAGAGCCAGAAAAAAAGCAATACTACATCGGTGCAGCAAAGCCTGCGACACCTGCGCCAGCGGCTACGGGAGCCACCAGCGGCGGACAGCATATATTTGAGGCAACTGTTTTCTTCCAGCAGGGCTGTGAAATGGAAGAGGTTCGTGCCTTTGGCGTTGTAAACAGCTTGAAGGAAAAGGTTAAGGAGCTTCACTATCTGCCAGAAAAAATTCTGGAGGATGAATCAGCAACGGATACCATTCGTAATATGGGCTTCCGCCTTTTCTTTACAACGGATATGAATTTTGATGAGGCCAAGGCAGAGCTGGATCAAACCATATTCCTTGATCGCCTGGAGATAAAGGAAGTGGCCAGTGTAGCTGAATTGGAGTATTGGCCTTCTCAGGAAACTATTGCCATCACGGCACTGGAAAATTCCGAGCCTATAAAGCCTGCCATGCCGCCGGTGCAGCGGGATCTGCCCCCTGCTGGCAGAAAACCGGCTTCTGCCAAGGGCGGTGATGGGGCCCAGATGATTACGGTTCGTGTTGATAAGCTGGATAAGCTGATGGACCTGGTGGGGGAAATGGTCATAGCCGAAGCCATGGTTACCCAGAATCCTGATTTAAAGGGTATGGAGCTGGACAATTTTGCCAAGGCTGCCCGTCAGCTTCATAAGATTAACGGAGAGCTGCAGGACAGCGTAATGGCCCTTCGGATGGTTCCTTTGGAGGGCACCTTCAAGAAGATGAACCGTATTGTCCGTGATATGACCAAGAAGCTGGGGAAGAAGGCCCGCCTGGTGCTGGTGGGAGAGTCCACCGAGGTGGACAAGAACATCAACGAGCATATTTCCGATCCGCTTATGCACATAGTCAGAAACTCCGTTGACCACGGTATTGAGATGCCAGAGGTGAGAGTGGAGGCGGGGAAGGAAGAAACCGGGACAGTTATCCTTTCCGCGGAAAATGCCGGTGGTGAGGTAGTAATTAAAATAAAGGATGACGGTGGTGGCCTTAACAAGGAGAAAATTCTGGAGAGAGCCCGCAAAAACGGCATTCTTACCAAGCCAGAGTCAGAGCTTACGGATAGGGAAATTTACTCCTTCATATTCGCTCCCGGATTTTCCACCAAGGAAGCGGTTACAGAGTTTTCTGGCCGAGGCGTAGGTATGGACGTGGTGGTTTCCAACATAAAATCCTTGGGCGGCAAGGTCATCGTGGATAGCGAACCGGGACTTGGCAGCACCACCACTATAAAGATACCCCTTACCCTTGCTATTATCGAGGGCATGTCGGTTTCTGTAGGCGGTTCCCGTTTTACAATTCCAATAAATTATATCAGCCGTTCCTTCCGCCCGGATGAGGGGGCCATTTTCAGGGATCCGGATGGTTCCGAAATGATAATGGTTCAGGGCACCTGCTGTCCTGTGGTGAGACTGTATGATATGTATAATATCCCTGATGCAATTCACGAGCCAACGAAGGGCATATTGCTTCTTCTGGAGGCTGGTGATGCCCGGTTCGGGGTGCTGGCAGATGAGCTGCTTGGGGTGCAGGAAATCGTGGTTAAGCCTGTTCCAAAGTACATCAGTCGCATGATGAAAACTACCGGCATCAGCGGATGTACCTTGCTGGGGGATGGCAGTATCAGCCTGATTATTGATCCGCAGCAGGTGCATAATATAATTTTTGATTAACCGGGAGGGATAATCGTGGAAGATGATAAGCTGTTAATGGAAGACGAGGATACCCAAAAGGATAAATATCTCACTTTTACTCTGGGCAATGAAGTTTATGGCATAGATATTAAGGTGGTTATTGAGATTATTGGTATTCAGAAGATTACCGTGGTGCCGGAGGTGCCGGAATACGTTAAGGGCATCATAAATCTCAGAGGAAAGATTATCCCCGTGGTGGATATGCACCTTAGATTTAAACGGCCGGGGAAGGAATATACCGACAGAACCTGTGTTATTGTCATTGACGTTAATGATGTGTTGATTGGCCTTATTGTGGACGGAGTTTCCGAGGTGCTCACTATTCCTGAAAAGAATGTGGTACCGCCTCCTGAGCTGAAGGCATCCCAGAACAAGTATATCCGCAGCATTGGCAAAATCGGTGAGGGCGTGGTGCTGCTCCTTGACTGGATGAAGCTCTTTAGTGAGGATGATCAGAGTCTGTTCGATGATATGAGTGGAGAGGAACCAAGCGAGGAGGCAACTTGATATGATGTTTTTCAAAAATCTCACAATAGGTGCTAAACTGATCACATTGGTGGTCGTTCTCGAATTGATAATTGTGGCTGTATCATGGCACGGTATTTCCAGTACCGTGAATACTGCTGAGAAATATGATAATCTTATCAAAATGGATACCAGAGCTGCTGTCTGTGCTAATTCCATGGGTATGCATCTGAATGCTGCCCGTATTAACTATCAGCTTACTATGGGAAAAACTGACAATAGCGCAATAGAGGCTTCCTATGCTAAAATGAAACAGGCTCTTGCTGACTGTGATAGGGATATGGCCGAGCTGAATTCCATGGCGCAGAGCCCTGAAGCAAAGCAGGTGATGGCTTCAGTCCAAAAGGATTATGAGGCTTATAAGGCTGGAACTGCAGGTACTATAAAGAAACTGCTGGACGATACAGTATATATTGATGCAGAGGCCATTAACAGTGATGTGGCCGAGCAGTCAAGGCTGGCAGAGAAGCTATATGCAGATATCAGAGGCATCGCTGATATGGGTGAAATGTCTGCCGCCAATGAAGTGGCAAGAATTGCCGATGAGAATAGAAGAGGCATTGTTACCAATATTGTGGTGGCTGCTATTCTGATAATTATTTCTCTGGCAGCAGGTGTTTATTTTTCCAGGGATTTGTCCGCCCGCCTGAAGGAACTGGGGGCTGCAGCAGCGCGTATTGCCGATGGTGATCTGGTTACCGAGGTGAAGACAAGTACCGGTGATGAGCTGGGGGATGCAGCGGCCAGCTTCGAGATTATGCGTCAGCGGGTTCATGAGGCCGTTTCGGATATCCATAATGTGGCAGATCAGGTGGCTGCAGGGGCCAAGAATGTTTCTGATGCCAGCATGGGACTTTCCCAGGGGGCTACGGAGCAGGCGGCTTCTGTGGAGGAATTGTCTGCCTCCATCAGTGAGATTGCTTCCCAGACAGCCAGCAATGCTGAGAATGCTGAGCGGGCCAATGCTCTTACCCGTAATTGCCGCAGTCATGCCGAGCAGGGTAATGAGGATATGAAGGCTATGCTGGATGCCATGGAGGAAATCAATAATTCTTCCAACAATATTTCCAAGATTATCAAGGTTATTGATGAAATAGCCTTCCAAACAAATATTTTGGCTCTTAATGCTGCCGTTGAAGCTGCCCGGGCAGGTCAGCACGGCAAGGGCTTTGCAGTGGTGGCTGAGGAGGTTCGTAATTTGGCTGCCCGCAGTGCCAAGGCTGCCAAGGAAACCACTGATATGATTGAGGGCTCAATTGAAAAGGTTAATGTGGGCCGTACCATTGCCAACAAGACAGCCGAGGTTCTTGGTGCCATTGTGGGCAATGTGGCTGATGTGGCTGATATCGTAGAGGGTATTGCCAAGGCCTCCAACGAGCAAAAGCTGGCCATTGACCAGATAAATCAAGGTGTTAATCAGGTTTCTCAGGTGGTTCAGTCCAATTCTGCCACTTCTGAGGAAGCTGCATCTGCCAGTCAGCAGCTCAGTGCCCAGGCTGACCGCATGAGAGAGCGGGTAAGACATTTCAAGCTCAGCTCATCTGTGGTAAACTTCAGGACTACGGATATGCCAAAGGCTGTCCCTGTATACCCTGATAAGTCAGCCAAGACAGAGGTAGAGAGCAGTGACCAGAGAGCTGAAGTAAGGCCAATGGTTAAGCCAGCGGCTCCTGGCGTAAAACCAAAGACTATTGCCCTTACAGATGACGAAGGCTTCGGAAAATACTAATTCATAGGATAATTTGGAGAAGACCACGATATGAACCAGTCCTTGTTTCAGCAGTTTGCGGCTTTGGTGACACAGAATTTTGGTATTCAGCTGCCACCGGAGAAAAAGGCCCTTTTGGAGAGCCGATTATTTAAACTGAAAAATGATAACATGGGCAGACCGGAGCTGGCCAGTGATGAGGCCTTTCTGAAATATATACGGGAGGATAAAACCGGCAAGGGACTGGCCATGCTGGCAGAGGCCATCACCACCCATCATACATTCTTCATGCGGGAGGCCGACCATTTCTCTTTCTACGAGAAGGAGGTTCTTCCTTATTTGGAGAAGTCTATTCGTGATGGTGATATGAGGACTTGGTGTGCCGCTTCTTCCACAGGAGAGGAGGCTTATACTCTGGCCATGATGCTGGAGGATCATTTCGGGTCCATGCCGGGCTGGGAGACTACCTTGTTGGCTACTGATTTATCAAAGGACGTGCTGGAAATCGGAAAGAACGGTGTTTATTCTGCCGAATCAGTGAAGACTCTGCCCGCTTTGTGGCAGAACAGTTATTTCCATCGCACTTTTGATGGCAAATATCAGGTGGTGGACAGGCTGCGACACAAGGTGCTGTTTCGTCGGTTTAATCTCATGACGCCTGTTTTTCCTTTCAAAAGGCCTTTTCATGTAATTTTTTGCAGAAATGTTATGATATATTTTGATAATACAACAAGGGATAATCTGGTAAGGAAATTCGCTGAATTTTTGGAGCCGGGGGGATATCTCTTTATTGGTCATTCCGAAGTTATTGACAGACATAAAAGTGATTTTGATTATGTTATGCCATCAATTTATAGAAAGAAGGGAGCGTTCACATGAGTGACTTAAAAATTCTGATTGTGGATGATTCCCTGTTTTTTAGGGAAGCACTGGCAAGGGGCCTGGCATCAAATATTTCGGGCACCATAGAGGTGGAAAAAGCTGAAAATCCATTTGAGGCAAGGGACAAGATTTTGTCCTTTGACCCGGATGTGATGATACTTGATGTGGAAATGCCAAAGATGAACGGCATTGAATTTCTGCGGCGTCTTATTGTGCAATATGCACTGCCTACGGTGGTGCTGAGCTCAAGGCCGGCTTATAAGAATCTTGCCTTGGAGGCGGGAGCCTTTTCCTTTATTGAAAAGCCTTCCATGACTCTGGGGAGCGGTGATTTTATGAAAAAGGTGGCTGAGGAGGTTTATCGTGCCAAAGCCCATGGGGATAGGCTAATTGCGGAAAGCAGGGAGGTTATTCCTCCATCCCCGGAGCCACCAAGACCTTCGGTTCAGCAAACTGCTGTTGCTGCTCCGCCACCACCAAAGCCACAGCCAGCGCAGTCATTTACTGCTGCTCCGCCATCATCGGCGCAGTCTGGAGCTAAGCCAGGGTCTTCATTCAAAAGCTATGGCAGTCATGAACAGGTTTCACAGCACCTTAGTAGGGTCGTATCCAATATGAACGCCATGAAGGCAATTGCCCAGCAGCTGAAAAGTGACAAGCCGGAGCCTCAATCGGTACCGCTTAGTTCACTTAAGACGCCTGTGCCACCGAGGAAGGTGGAGCTTATTGCCATCGGCGCTTCTACTGGAGGAACGGAGGCATTGTCCAAGATATTAAGGGATTTAAAGCCACCCCTTCCGCCTATAGTTATTGTACAGCACATTCCACCGATGTTTTCCAAGATGTTTTCTGACCGACTTAATAATGAGTGTGTCATTAATGTAAAGGAAGCAGAGGATGGGGACAGACTGGAGCCTAATTCTGCCTATGTTGCCCCAGGCAACAGGCAGATGCGGGTAAAGAATGTGGGAGGCTTGATGTCTTTGGATGTCAATCCGGGACCAAAATACGGTGGTCATTGTCCTGCAGTTAATGTTCTGTTCAAGTCCGTTGCCGAAAATGTTGGTGACAGGGCCATGGGAGTTATTCTCACCGGTATGGGTGAGGATGGTGCCGAATACATGGTGAAAATGCGCGAAGCGGGCTGTGTGACATTGGGGCAGGACGAGGCCAGCAGTGTGGTTTACGGTATGCCAAGGGTAGCCTTTGAAAGGGGTGCTGTTATGCAGCAGGTGCCTCTTAATGGTATGGCCATGATGATAACAGCTGTAGCAAATTACAAGTAAGGAGGGAGACCATTATGGAAAAATCAGATATGGTAATCGATTATGGCTCTCTCCAGAATTTGCTTGGTGGTCTTGGTGATAGTGTGATTATGACTGATGTAAAAGGTATGATCATATTTATGAACAAGGCCGCGGAGGAGCTCTTTGAATACAGCTATAACAGCGATGAGCCTGTCAGCATCAGCGATGTGATGAGACTGGAAAATGTCGACACCAGGGAAAAAATTATAAGCCCTGTTATTCGGGCAATGCGCTCAAAAAAGACCATGGGCCTTTCCAAAAATATCGGCTTTACCCGTTCAGATGGTGCAGTGTACTTGTCTGCCACCTGTTCACCAATTTTGGACAGCAATGGTGCTGTAAAGGGCTGTACGGCTATTGTACGCGATGTTACCAGAATCCGTACTCTGGAGCGCAAGGTGGAAACAGACCATTATTATATGCGGTCTGTATTCGAGGCCGCCAAAATAGGTATCATTACACTTAATGTCCGGGGAGAAATCATGGACGTTAACGACCCTGCTCTGGAAACCCTCAATGAAGATTATATAGATATAATGGGAAAGAATTTCGGGGATGCCATTCATTGTATCAACAGCATCGAAAATGGCTGTGGCAAATCGGATAACTGCAAGTTTTGTGTTGTCCGCAATAACATTGAGTCGGCTATTTTGGATGACACGTTTACGGTGAATTTTGTGGTGGCTGTTCAGATTAAGGACGTCAAGGAGCCAGTATGGCTTCAGATGTTTATTACCCAGCTATGGAACGGCAAACAAAAGCAGATAGTGCTTACAATGCTGAATATTTCCAAGCGGAAGCAGAAGGAGCACGAGCTTCAGGAGGCCCGCCGACACGCGGAGGTGGCCAGCACTACCAAAACTCAATTCTTGGCCAATATGAGCCATGAGATTCGAACTCCGATAAATGGTATGTCCGGTATGATAGATCTTACCCTAAAGACATCTCTCACTGATGAGCAGCGGGAGAATCTTACTGCCGCCAAGCAATGCTCCGAGGATCTTTTGAGGATTATCAACGATATTCTGGATTATGCCAAATTGGAAAATGGCAGGATGCGTCTGGAAAATATTGATTTGGATTTGCACGAGCTTCTTGACAGGGTAAGTAATCTCCATGGGCAGACAGCGGAAAATAAGGGACTTACCTTTACCCGGCCAAATGTTGATGGCTTGCCGAGATTTATCAGGGGAGATCCTCTCCGCATACGGCAGATACTCCATAATTTGCTTACCAACGCCTTGAAGTTTACCATGGAAGGCGGCATTACACTGGGGGCCTATGTTTATGACAGAGGGCAACAGCCATATTTGGAATTTTATGTTGAGGATACGGGCATTGGCATGACCATGGAGGAACAGGCTAAGCTGTTTAAGCCTTTCAGCCAGGTGGATGGTTCCACTACACGCCGGTTTGGTGGTACTGGCCTGGGGCTGATGATAGTAAAGGAGCTCGTTTCCAGTATGGGAGGCGAAATCGGTGTCAGCTCAAGACAAAACAACGGAAGCCGGTTTACGGTGCTAATTCCGCTGGTATTGGCTGAAAAGGCTGATATTGAGTTAAAAAATCAAACAGTGTTTATGAATCCTTATTCACCATCAACGACCAAGGACGGTAAGGAAAATGAAGAAGAAGCTTTACTGCCAGGGCTGGGCGATGATGATGAAGACGATATCAGCGAGCTTCTTAAATACTGTGAAGATAAATTGAATGACTAGGGGGGTATATATATGAGGATATTAATTGCGGAAGATGACAGAATCAGTCGTTCTTTTTTACAGAAATTCATGGTCACCTATGGTGAGGTTGAAGTTGCCGTGGACGGTATGGATGCCATTGATATTTACATGGATGCTATCAAGGAGGGCAAGCCTTTTGATCTTCTTTGCCTGGATATTATGATGCCAAAGGTAGATGGCCTTAAGGTGCTGAAGGTAATTCGTCAGTTGGAAAATCAGAATGAAAAGGCTTCTGACAAAAAAATCAAGATTATAATGATGACAGCCCTGGCTGATATTGGCTATGTGGATGAAGCCTTCCGCCTTGGCTGTGATGCCTATGCTTCCAAGCCTGTGGATACTGAAAAGGTGGAGGAGGCCATGAGGAATCTGGGCCTTATCACAGATGAAAAAGAGAGTAAGTAAGTCTGAGCAAGTTTGTATGTTGGGAGTTTTGTAAGTTTATGTGTATTGTGACCGTTGAATTAGGAGAAAATAGCTACGAAATTTATATAGGTAATGATTTACATTCAGAGCTTGTGGAGTTTTGCAAAAAAAGCAGCTTTTCCCGTCGGGGGCTAATTATTACCGATACCAATGTAGGTCCGATTTATGGCGGAAAATTAAAGGATATGCTGGCTGAAGGCGGTCTGGAAGCTGAAATATACGAGATTCCTGCCGGTGAAAGCTCCAAGTCATTAAAGCAATTTGAGGCCATTATGACCCGTTGTATAGAGCTGGGTCTTGACAGAAAATCTCCTATATTTGCCCTGGGTGGCGGTGTGGTAGGTGATTTGGCAGGCTTTGCAGCAGCATCATATATGCGGGGGGTCCCATTTGTACAGGTTCCTACCAGTCTTTTGGCTCAGGTGGATTCCAGCGTAGGGGGCAAGGTTGCTGTCAATCATCCTTTGGGGAAGAACCTTATCGGTGCCTTTTATCAGCCAAAGGCGGTATTCATGGACCTTGATTGGCTAAAGACTCTTCCAAAGCGGGAGATTTATACCGGTCTTGGAGAAATCATCAAATATGGAATTATATATGATAGGGGATTTTTTAAATACCTTGAAGAAAACACTAATGATATCCTCGATTTAAAGGATGAGGCGACAGCTTATATGATTGCCCGCTCCTGTGAGATTAAGGCAGCGGTGGTAAGCGAGGACGAAAAGGAATCTGGTCTGCGGGCTATTTTGAATTTTGGTCATACCATGGCCCATGCCATTGAAAAGAATACTGGCTACACCCGTTATAATCATGGTGAGGCAGTGGCTATCGGCATGGTTTGTGCGGCTCATATTAGCAGGGCAATGGGGCTTGTAGATGAGGAAGCCTTTGCTGAAGTAGAAAATTTAATTAGAAGAATGCAGCTTCCGGTTAAAGCCCAGGGCTGTGACATAGATACATTGTATGAAGCCATTTTCCACGATAAAAAAACTGTAAACGGTCAAGTAAAATGGGTTTTGATGGATGGGGAAATCGGCAAAGTAAGAATTTCCAAAGAGGTTTCTGAGGAAAATGTGAAAAAAGCCATGAAGTATTGTTTGGCGTAAAAAAAGTGTGATTTTTCCTTGCTTTTTGAAAAATAACATGATATTATATTCGGGTATCTGAGTGGTCCTCTGGACAAGGCTATATTAGAATTCAACACTTGCCAAGAACACTTGAATAGAGGAGGATATACAATGAACATTATTCAGGAATTAGAGAAAGAACAGCTCAGAAATGACATCCCAGCATTCCAGCAGGGTGACACTGTACGTTGCCACGTAAAGGTTGTCGAGGGTTCCCGTGAGCGTATTCAGGTATTTGAGGGCGTTGTTATTGCACGTTCCGGCTCTGGCGTTCGTGAGACCTTTACCGTTCGTCGTATTGCTAGCGGTGTCGGCGTAGAGCGTACATTCCCAGTACACTCCCCAAGACTCGATAAGATCGAAGTTAAGCGTCGCGGTGTTGTTCGTCGTGCTAAGCTGTACTATCTCCGCAACCTCACTGGTAAGGCTGCTCGTATCCGCGAGAAGCGCTAATGCAAGAATTAAAAAGGGACTGTTTTTTCAGTCCCTTTTTTTCTTCTCCCAGTAGAGAACTAATGAGAGGTGATTTAGCATGGGTCAATTGGGTACTGAAATAAGAGATTGGGTTATTTCCATAGCTGTTGCTGTGGCATTGGCTATGTTTATTCGTACATTTGTGGTGGAATTGTATCTTGTGGATGGTCCATCCATGATGCCTACCCTGGAGCATCAGCAGCGCCTTGTGGTAAATAAATTCATTTACAGAATGCGTGCTCCTGAGCGGGGAGAGATACTTATATTCCAATATCCTAGAGATAAAAGCCGTGACTTTATTAAGCGTGTTATTGCTGTTCCAGGAGATACCATTGAGATTAGGGATCACAATGTTTATGTAAACGGCGAGCTGCAGAATGAGGACTATATTTTGGCCAAGAGTCGTATGGATTATCCTAAGACAACTATCCCAGAGGGACATGTTTTTGTTATGGGAGATAACCGTAACAATTCCGAGGATAGCCGTTTCCCTGATGTGGGCTTCGTGCCATACGAGCTGCTGAAGGGTAAGGCGATGCTGGTATTTTGGCCATTATCTGCATGGAAAACACTGCCTTAATGGGTAGTTAAATATGGGATTGATACACCAGGCCTTCCCTGGTGTATTTTTATTCCGTTACAGAATTGGGACTATAGAACTAGGACTTTTTATATTAATTAACAATCATTTTTGATAAAATATCGTTGTCGATGGGCAATTTGTGGAAGTCTGTACATATCTGTGGAGGGGAAAAGATATGCATGATGCACAGGAGATGCGCCAACTTTTTGTGAAGAAACTTTTAGGAAGCTGTTATACTAAGGTTGTACATATTAATTTACGAAAAGATACTTTTCAGATTTTAAAATTGGATGATTTTGAACGGGAATACGCGACTATTAACCTAAAAAAAGCAAAATTAAGTGAATGGTTTAATGATTTCGTTAACAGTGGAATGTGTCACGAAAGCGTACGCCAGAAATTTGTGGATTTTGCTCATCCTTCAAATTTAAAAAGACTTTGCAAAAGATGTGTAAATGGCTCGGTGCAGATTGTTTACCTTCGCCTGATTGGAAGAGAGGGCAATTATCAACCGACCATTATGGAATTTTTTCCTGATGCTGATGATCATTTCTCAGGGTTTGTTACGGTGCGTCCTTTTGTAGCCAGTACTTCCATTAGTCAGAATAAAGATTACGAAATAATGGAAAGAGTGAATGATAGTGATTCCAAAATTGATTGTCTTACAGGTCTTTTGAATCGTCGTGCCTTTTGTGAAAAGGCTGACCAGATTATGGCGGCCAATCCGGATAAAAAATACGATATTGTAGTGTCTGACGTGGTGGACTTTAAGCTGGTCAATGAACATTTTGGTTATGATACCGGTGATAAGATTATCACTGAAATTAGTGAATGGTTGCAGTGCAGTACAGGAAGTGATTTCCTTATTGGACGTTATGGTGGAGATCAGTTTGTAACCCTTATGGAGCATACAGGTATCCTTACTGATGATTTTATTCGCTATGTTCACCAGTCTGCCAGGGAAGTTATTTCCATGAAGGATTTGGTTTTCCGGTTGGGGATTTATGAAAATATTGACAGCTCCATTTCAGCTGCTATTGCCTGTGACCGTGCTATTATGGCTCTTCAGCCCATTAAGCATAAGTATGGTAAGCTCTACGCTTTCTATGAGGATAAGATGCTGGAGGAGCTGGAGCGTTATCGTCGTATGGAAAATGATATGCGTGAGTCTCTCCGTACAGGTGAATTTTATCTGGTTTTCCAGCCTAAGCATAATGCCTTTACTGGGGAGCTGGAAGGAGCAGAAACCCTTCTTCGCTGGAATCATTCAGAGCTCGGAAGCCTTTATCCATCTGAGTTTATTCCAATTATGGAGGACAGCGGTTTTATTGTGGAAGTAGATATGTATGTGTGGGAGGAGACCTGCAAGTGCATCAAGCGTTGGGAAGCTCTGGGCATACAGCCTTTCCCTATATCGGTGAATTTTTCCCGACTGAATTTCCGCCAGCCTGATTTTGTCAAAAAAATATTAAGCATAACTGATAAATACAGAGTAGATCGTTCCCTGCTACATCTGGAGGTTACGGAAAATATATTCGAATCAAGGCTCATGGAGATGCGACATACTCTGCAGCAGTGCCAGGATTCTGGCTTTAAGATTGAGCTTGACGATTTTGGCTCCGGCTACTCGTCACTTAATATTTTAGGTGATTTACCACTTGATATTATTAAGTTGGATAAGTCATTTATGAATGAAATCAGTGACAAGAAACGTAGCAGTATCCTTCATGGTTGTATCAATCTTGCCAACAGTCTTGATTTAAATACCGTGGTTGAGGGAGTTGAATCCAAGGAACAGGTGGATGTTATCAGAAATTACGGAGCTGATATGATTCAGGGATATTATTTTTCAGAGCCTATGAAAGAGGAGGCTTTTGTAAAATATATATTGGACAACATATACTGCGCAAACAGTTCACAGGCCATTGGTTAATTTTGAATTTTTAGACATATTGAGCCCTATGCTGCTGGTTATTAAATAGCAACCCGGCATAGGGTTTTCTTATAACGCCATTGTTCAAATTTTTCTTCTTTAGAAGAAAA
>DFHJ01000026.1:0-29607 GCA_002372665.1 Anaerovibrio lipolyticus | reverse complement strand
AGAAGAAAAATCTTCCAATTAGCGTTTCCCTTGCAGAACTAGCTTCGCGTCGCAACGAGCTGGAAGAGGAAGGGGACAGCTTAAAGCTCTTTATACACATTTAATGAAGATAATTTCCATATATGGTATAATGTTTGACGTGTTAAAATGTTTTTTTCAGAGGAGGTATTTTTATGCTGAGTAAGAAGTGTTACATATTGATGCTGTGTTGTATACTGTGTTTGGGGTTTGCAGCTGTGGCCAGTGCTGCTCCGGGCGGACAGTATGCTGAACCTTCTGTCATTTCCGTAAGTGGCTATGGCAAGGTTGTTACCAGCCCCGATGTGGTAGATATTCGTATAGGTATTGAAACCACAGCAAAGGATGCTAAGGCAGCTCAAATGGAAAATGGCAATAAAATGTCCTCTGTGCTGGCAGCTATAAAGGCTTTGGGGGTCAAGGAAAGTGATATTAAGACAGCTTTTTTTGACTTAACTCCGATATATAATTATCCTGAGGGAAAACCTGCTGAAATGGTAGGCTGTACCGCCACCAACTATATAGCAGTACGGGTAGATGAGGTGGTCAAGGCAGGCAATGTTATTGAAGCAGCATTAAATAATGGTGCCAATCGTATTGATAATCTCAGCTTTGACGTGAAGGAGCCTGAGTCCCTGCGTCGGGCGGCCTTAAAGAACGCCGTAAGGGATGCCAGAAACAAGGCTGATATTCTGGCGGGAGCTCTTGGGGTGCGTATTACCGGCATTAAGCTGGTAACGGAAAATGTTGGCTCTGTTACCTCCAGAGATAATACAAGGCTAGGAAAAAATGCTATGGATATGGTGGCCGCCAGTGCCATAGTTGCTCCTTTGGAGGCAGGTACCATAGATGTCAGTGCTACTGTTCATGTAGACTATATTGTAGAATAAATAATAATTTGGGAGTTTTTTGATGAAAAAGCCACGTTTAGAGGCCATTGAATTTATTCGGGGTATCTCCATGCTGGGAGTTATTGGTATCCATATTGGCTCAGCTTATTTGGGCCAGCACCTGACACCGGAAGCACCGGGCAATGCCCAGCTGGTGGCATTGCTGGAGATATTTACCAGATTTAGCGTACCTATTTTCTTCTTTATTTCTGCCTTTGGGCTGTTTTATAACATGGACATGACCAAGCCTTTTGTATATAAAGACTTTTTAAAGCGTCGCTACAAGGCAGTTGTAGTGCCTTATGTGGTATGGTCCCTGTTTTATATCCTTCATTACTGTGTTTTGTGGAAGGATTACAGTCCGCTAAAGCCAATTACAATACTGTATGATTTATTTTTTGGCCTTGCCAATTATCAGCTGTATTTTATGGTTTTACTGATTTGGTTCTATTTGCTGATGCCTCTTTGGGTGTGGGCCGTTAAGCGATTGAATATATCTAAGCTGGCTTTGCTGCTGGTATTTCAGATTGCCGTTAACTATTATCTGTGCTTTATGTGGAATGCATGGGCTGTTGATAATCCTTATCTCAGGCCATTTGCCATGTACCACCTGAATTATTGGGTGATTCATTATGTATTTATCTTCCTTTTGGGAGGGTATCTGGCAGTAAATATGGAAAAATTCATGGGCTTTATGGCTAAGTACCGCAGCTCTATTGTGGCCTTTTTCTGGCTAACATTGGCGGCTCATTTAAGCTACTACTATTATTTGCTGTACAGCAAGGGCTATACTCCCCTGGAGGGCGTAAATACAGCTCATCAGCTTAGTCCAACGGGAATAATTTATACTTTGGGAGCCTGCCTGTTTTTCTTTACGATTTTCACCATCTGGAGATTGCCGGATAAATTAAAGCCTGTGCTTTCCCTTTTGGGTAAGCATTCCTATTTTATGTATCTGGCCCATCCTGTGGCTATCACCTATATTTCACTATTTTATGAGAAAATTAATCTTAAGATTAATGCGGTGCCTGCCATAATCATGTATTTTGATGTGGTGCTTGTGACCTTGGTGGTGGCTGTTGTCATGCGTCGGCTTGGTGATATTTTACCATTTATTAATAAGGGAACTATTGGGGTATACCCTAAGAAAACAGTATGATGAAAGGCTCCCTGCGGGGAGCTTTTTATGTGGGGATTTTGAGGTAGAAATTTATGGATAATTCATATATTATAATAGTGCTTTTGGTTATTATTATTGCTATGCTGGCAGTATTAATTATGAAAAAGCCTGATAATTCCAGGGCTGAACAGGTATTATGGAATATGCAGAAGGCTCTTGGAGATGGCCAGCAGATGACCAAGGATGACATTTGCCGCAATATTATGCAGCTGGACAATGCCAACAGTCAGAGCCTAAAGGAAATAAAGGACAGTGTGAATCAGGGGCTGGTATCGGTTCGCCACGAAACGGAAAAGGGCATTGCTGAGCTGCGGGGAGAGCTGGATAAAAATCTAAAGGAAATAAAAGGGGCAGTGGATGAACAGCTACAGACTGCTTTGGAAAAGCGCATTGCGGCTTCCTTCAAAACTGTAAGTGCCCAGCTGGAGCAGGTTTATAAGGGCCTGGGGGAAATGCAGGCCCTGGCCAATGATGTCGGCAGTCTGAAGCAGGTTCTCAGTGGAGTGAAAACCCGTGGCGTGCTGGGAGAATACCAGCTGAAAAATATTCTGGTGGATATATTAACAGCTGATCAATTTGATGAAAATGTGGAAACTGTACCCGAAAGTGGAAAACGTGTAGAATTTGCTATTAAGATGCCGGGCATGGATGGGGATACGATATATCTTCCAATAGATGCAAAGTTTCCCATGGATTCCTACAACCATTTGCTGGATGCTCAAGCCTCTGGCGATAAGGTCCTTATTGAACAGGCACAGCGGGAGCTGGAAAAACGTTTGGACAGTGAAGCCAAGGATATTGCAACCAAATATCTGAAGCCACCTTATACCACCAGCTTTGCCATTATGTTCCTGCCAACAGAGGGGCTGTATGCTCATGCAGTGGACCGCGGCATGGTGGAAGGACTTCAGCATAAATACAAGGTTAATATTGCCGGACCGAGCACTATGGCGGCCCTGCTAAACAGCCTGCAGATGGGCTTTAGAACCTTGGCTATTCAGAAGCGTTCCAACGAGGTCTGGAAAACTCTGGGAGAGGTCAAGAGCGAGCTGATAAAATATAATGAGGCCATGGAGGCTATTTACAAGCAGTTTGGACAGGTGAGCAATAAATTTGAGGCTCTTGTCAATACCCGCACCAACGTGCTTATGCGAAAATTCCGTGATGTGGAAGCATTGCCGGAGCAGGAGGATTAATACTATATGTACGATATATTGGTAAATCTGGCCATAGTGCCTGGATTGGCATTCTTGTACTATATTTATACTCTGGATAAGATAGAGAAGGAACCACCGGAGCTTTTAATGAAGCTCGTTGGCTTTGGCGCTATTTGCTGTTTTCCTGCTGTATTATTGGAGTTGATTGCCGGAGGTATATTGGACCAGCTTCTGTATTCCGGTACTGTAGAATATGCCTTTTTCGAAGCTCTGCTGGGGGTAGCACTTATGGAGGAGGGCTGCAAGCTATTTGTACTAAAAAAAGTGACATGGACCCATCCAAATTTTAATTATCGTTTTGATGCTATTGTATATGCAGTATGTGTCAGTATGGGATTCGCTATTTTGGAAAATATTATGTATGTGCTGAATGGGGGATTTGGTATCGCCATTGGTCGTGCCCTTACATCCATCCCTGGCCATGGGGTGTTTGCCATATTCATGGGTATATACTATGGACAGGCCAAGGAATATCTTCATCGCATGGATAGAAAGGTAAAGGACAGGAGCCTGAAGCTGGCTTTGTTTATTCCAACAGTGCTGCATGGTTTCTACGATTTCTGCCTGCTTACCGAGGATGATATGATGGTGGTGGTGTTCTTTATCTTTATTTTGGCTCTGTATGCCCATGCCTTTTTCAAGGTCAGAAAGATGTCCCGGGAAGACCATCGGATTTATTATTAATATATATTACGGGCAGGTAATTGTTGTCTATCGCAAGAACACGCTGATATAAAACAGTTACCTGCCATTTTTATGTAAAAATAGAGTATTGTGTATATATAGTTTGGGGTGTTATACTTTAACTGTGGGTAATTAAAATTACCTACAGTTAAAGTAACTACCAACTCGAAATTAGTAATCACTAATTTATTTAATACTCATTAGGAGAACTCACCATGACTACTGAAGCAGATTTCATCCAAAACATAGAGCAATATATCATTCCCTGTATTGCCAAAGGAAATCCCAGCCCTGATACGCTGGAAGCCTATATGAAGCATATACGCATTTTTTTTAAATGGTGCCATAAAAATAACCGTCAGCCCTTGAAGATGACGGAGCAGCAAATTAGGATTTATTATCAGGAGCTGCTGGACAAGGGCTACAAGCCTTTGACCATTCATATAAAAATCTCTGCCCTAAAGGCTCTTTATCGGGCTGCCATTTATCAAAACCTTATATTTGATAATCCCTGCAGCAACATACAAACCCAGGGTGGAAATCCGCCAACCCTGCGTTACTACCTGGATATGAACCAGCTGCAGGTGGTATGTAACACCTATAATGATGAGCCAGATGACTTTGTACGAAATCGCAACACATTAATATTATATCTTTTCAGCGTAGAGGGACTGCGCCCTGTTGATATATTCAGGCTTAATATGCAGGACATCAATTGGGAAAATTATACGATTGAAATTAGCTCATCTGATGTCAGTAACGTAGCCCAAACGCAGCAGATTTATCCCTGCCAGGAAACCATTAATGTACTTGTGGACTACATCAACAGTATTCCCGGGCCAATCATCGATGAGCTAATCGGCAAGCTGGCGCCCTTAATTATTTCCAATTCCAAAAATAATTTTGCCGGCAGGCTTTCCAGAAACGGAATGCGACTTATCATAAATAATGCACTTGATAAAGCCGGATTAAAGATTTCCGGAGCTTCAGCCAACCTATTACGAAATAGCTGCGGAACAAATCTTTTTAAAGCCACCAATGACATAAAACTGGTGCAGAAAACACTCAGGCAGCAAAATATTAGCTCCGCCATGAAATTTATGGAAGATAATCCAATACTTAGTAAACGGGCAACAAATATTATAGCCCCAAAACGAAGTAAATGAATCCCATATCCTCCCAAAATATATGGCTACAATTTACTTCCGATAAATTTTAGTTATCGGAAGTAAAAACCAAATATTAACCTTCTCCCCTATGCAGGAAAAACATATACTAAGGTCGAAATATCGTAAAGGGACTATTTTAAAAGCAAACCATTCTTTCTGTTTTTACAGGGAGTGATTATAATGAACTTCCATCATTTCAAAAATATACGAAAATCTTTTCTGATAATAACAGGCCTTCTTTTGGTGGCTATGCAGCTGCTTTCCTATTGGATGATGCCGGCCTATGCAAATCAGGGAGAAGCTAATCACCAGCGTAAAACCGTCAAAGTAGCAACCTACGATGCTGATGAAATTTTCGTATTAACTGACAGTAAAAACAAAAAAAACGGATATGCCTATGAATATATTGAAACCATTGCCAGATATTCCGGTTGGGATCTGGAATACAAAATCTACCCTGGATTTACGGCTTGTATAAATGCTGTAAAGGATGGCGAGGCTGATTTGGCCTACGATGTCAGCTATACTGAGGAACGGGCCAAATATGTAGCCTTCCCTAATGAAGCAATGGGCGTTGAGAATTACTATCTTTATTTTCTGGATCATAATAAAGACATTGTTTCCGGCAATCTTGACACCCTACAACACAAAAAAATTGGAGTTTCCAAAGGTACAAAGCAGATTGAAATTTTAAAGAAATGGCTGGAAAAAAATAATGTGGATGCGGAAATTGTAGAATATGCCAACAGTGCTGCCCGTCGATCTGCTCTCTGGGCCGGTGAGGTTGACCTAAATCTTATAGCCAACCGGTACAATAATCCCCACTTTATTGCCTTTGGCAGTATTGGTGAGGACAACTTTTACCTTGTGGTCAATAAAGCCCGTCCTGATATTCTAAAAGAGCTTAATGATGCCCACCGCCTGATGATGTCAATAAATCCGTATTTTCTAACTGACATCAGCAAGCGGCACTTTGCCTACGCTTCCATCAGAAAAAGCCTCTCTACTCCGGAGCTCCAGTGGCTTAGTCAGCATCCGGTTATTCGTGTTGGTTGCCTGGCTGACGTCCCTCCATTCATTTATCGTGACCCAAATACCAATGAAATAAAAGGTGCCTCAGTTGATACTATGAACCACATATTTAAGGTACTCTATATTGATGATGTTAAATTGGAATTTTCCATGTTTGACAATCGAGATGATATGCTGAAAGCATTGCGCACTAACGAAATAGATCTTATTGAGTATTTCTTCGATTATGATTTGGCCGCACGTGACAATGTTATTATTTCAACTGATATATATGACGCACAGCTTGGCCTGGTTCGGAAGACCGGTACATCCTACACTGATGCCTTTGAAAGTCTTTCCTATCTTGAAAAATTTAATGTCAAAAACTATACCATAACCAACAAAAACATTAATAATTATATACCTTGTAATACCCTTCTTGAATGTATGGAAGCAGTCCATAGCGGTAAGGCCACCGGTGCCATTGGCTTAGGTTCTACGTTGGCCATTTATTCCCAAGCATATCCTGACTTGGAGTACACTCCTATGATGGAAACTGTTCCACTTTGCTTTGCTACCTCCAAGGAAAATGTTCCATTAATTTCCATGATTGACAAAGGCCGGGGGCTGATAAATGGTGGTGAAATTGATGCCATGATAGCAGCACACCAGCCTATGGCCCCATTTTCTATTAATAAATTTATTTCCACCAATCTGGTAAGCTGCATTTTTGGCTTGGTAGTAGTAATATCAGTAATCATGATTGTCCTCTTTATGACCATTACCAATCGCCGTCTTAAGGCAAAAAACCAGCTTATTGATGAACAAAATACCGCCCTCAAGGAATATCAGGCAAAGCTGACCCAGTCACTGATAGATGTGAAAAAGGCCGATAAGGCCAAAACATCATTCCTTTTTAATATGTCCCACGACATAAGAACACCGATGAATGCCATTATCGGCTTTACCAGTCTATTAGAAAAGAATATTAACAATAAAGAGCTTGCCCTTAGCTACATTGAAAAAATCCAATCCTCCAATAAATTCCTGCTGTCCCTGATAAATAACGTACTGGAAATGGCCCGTATAGAAAGTGGCAAGGCAACGGTTGATGAATCCTACATCAATCTGGAAAAAATGGTTCCTGAAATATATGCGATTTTTGAAGCTCAAATGAAGGAAAAGGGATTGGATTTCACCTGCTCCCTTAATGTTGAACACAACCATATAATGGCAGATGCCACCAAAATCAGAGAAATTTTGTTAAATCTTCTTAGTAATGCCCTAAAATATACTCCTTCAGGTGGCAGTGTCTCCTTCCATGTCTCTGAGGAGCCATCTGATGCCTCTGACATCTGCCTCTTCAGGGCGGTTATTGCCGATACTGGTATTGGTATGCCGAAGGACTTTCTTGGTACCATATTTGATGCCTTTACCCGCGAAAAGAATACCACCCAAAGTGGTGTTATCGGTACTGGACTAGGCATGCATATCGTAAAGAAACTGGTAGATCTTTTAGGAGGCAGTATAACAGTAGAAAGTGAGCTGGGTAAGGGAACTGTCTTTACTCTCCTCATGCCAAACAAGATTGCACCGGAGCACCTGCATAATAGCTCGGACAACGATGAACAAGAAATTGACGCCTCCAAATTCCAGGGCATGCGTATACTATTAGCTGAGGATAACGAGCTGAATGCAGAAATTGCCCAAACTGTTTTGGAAGCTCAAGGCTTTAAAGTGGAACATGCCAAAAATGGAGTCGAAGCCGTAGATATGTTGGCTAATTCCGATTCCGGCTATTATGACCTGATACTGATGGATGTACAAATGCCACAAATGGACGGCTACAAGGCCACCATCACCATCCGTGGAATGCAGGAGCCTGCCCATTCCAGCATACCTATTATTGCCATGACTGCCAACGCCTTTGACGAGGACAAGCGGGCAGCTCTTTTAGCTGGAATGAATGCTCATATTCCAAAGCCTTTCGAAATTCACAAGCTCTTTGGCACCATTGAAATGGTCATGGAACATAAGGATTATTATATCCGCAGCAATATTATGGACAGCTTCAAAGAAAAATATACCCGTATGGGATTAAAATGCGGTTATTATATTTTCCGACCAAGCAGAAAAGCAGAAACCCTATACGCCGACGAAACCGTATTGGATATTCTTGGCTGTGACACCTTTGATAGCTTCACAGCCTTCTCCAATGGATCCATAAAAAATATTGTTATTGTAAAGGAACGGGACGAGGTAACCAGCAAGGTGGATGAACTAGACTCCAGCTCCTCCTATATCGATTCCTTCAAATTCAGCATTACCCGTCGGGACGGGGAAACCCGTCATCTGGATTCTATTGGCTGCAGAGCCTACAACGGCGAAGAAGTCGTATGCTTTGTATATGTTGTTGACATAACCGACATAATTGAGTAGATTACTCAAAAAAAATAAAGGCATATACCCTTCATCAAATGGGGTATATGCCTTTTCTGTTGGTAATGCTTAAGTCTGATTAATTAGTAAGCATGGATTTTAAAGTACTGAACAATTCACGAATATCAATAGGCTTGCCCACATGTCCGTTCATGCCTGCATTCATGGCTTTTAGTTTATCCTCTGCAAATACATTTGCCGTCATAGCTATAATAGGCACCTTTTTGCAATAATCACTGTCAAGAGCCCTTATTGCCTCAGTAGCCTCATAACCATCCATTACCGGCATCTGAATATCCATAAGGATAACATCATATTGGCCATCCCTGGCTTTCTTCATCTTTTCCAATGCCTCGGAGCCATTGCCTGCCACATCCACCTTGAAGTTGACTCCCTCCAGCAGAGCGTTGGCAATTTCCTGATTTATCACATTATCCTCTACCAGAAGCACCGATTTACCTGTAAAGTCATATTTATCCTTGGTTCTGACAGTGACATCAGCATCCTGATGCATAATAGTCTTAAACTCTACAGAAACTATAAATTTGGTTCCTTTATTAGGCTCACTATCAACAGTAATCGTACCGCCCATAATGTCCACAATACTCTTGGTAATAGACATGCCCAAGCCAGTTCCCTGAATACCGCTTACTGTTGTATTACGGGCCCTTTCAAATGGTACAAAGAGTCTTTCAATAAAGTCCTTTTCAATACCAATGCCTGTATCCTCCACATGGAACTCAAAGGTTGAACGGTTGGCATCACTGGCGGGCTTTTGAAACAGCTTAATGGAAACCAGACCACCTGCTGGCGTGAATTTCACTGCATTACTGAGAAGATTCAGAAGAACCTGTTTCAGGCGGAGACGATCACAAAGCACAGTATCGTCCATAATTCCGTTTGTATCCACCTGAAATTGCAGCTTTTTCATCTCCACATCAGACTGAAGAATAGATTTCAACTCATCAACGAGAGAAATCAGATTGGTAGGCTGTGGCTCCAGCTCAATACGTCCACTTTCAATGCGGCTCATATCCAAAACGTCATTTATAAGACTAAGGAGATGCTTACTTACCAGCTTAATTTTCTCCAGATATGTTTTCACTTCGGCCGAATTACTGAGATTTTCCTCAGCCAAGGCTGTATACCCCATAATACCATTCATTGGAGTGCGAATATCGTGGGACATATTATTGAGGAATATACTCTTGGCCTGATTTGCCTGCTGGGCCTTTAAAAGTGCCTCATCCTTCTGAGCTATCATATTTTTGTAGTCGCTAATATCCTGCAATACTCCATACAGTCTCAAAGGTGTACCATCACTTCGCCTATTAAGACGGGCATAGGCCCGGAACCACACATAATCCCTGTCAGTTGTCTTTATCCGTATTTCATGGTCAACAATATTAATATTTTCATCATTAACACGCAAAATTTCCCATATATATTTACCACCCTCCAGACGGTCTTCTGGATGAATGAGACCAACCACTGCTTCCAAAGTATCAGGAAAATCATTAGCATCAGTATAGCCCAAGATGTGGCGCAAGCCATCACTCCAGTTCACATTATCCACATTACCCACTGGGTCAAATTCAATTATCCAGTTGGCGGATTTTAATGCCTCATGGTTATTTTCAATAATTGTAATGGCCTTATGTTGTTTATCCAACAGCTCCTTTACCTCATCATTTTTTGCCAACAGCTCCTCATTGGCATACACCTGATGTTCATTTGCCATTATCAGCTCATCATTGGCCACCTTCAACTGATTCGTCTGCTCTCTTAACACCTGATTAACCTTGGAGATGCGCTGGCGGCTTCTGTTCAAAATATACATATTAACCAGAATCAGCAGGAATACAACCCCCAGAATAACCAAAATCCACCAATAATCCAGCAATAAATCATGCAAATTGGAACGAACGAGAGAAAAAACATTGGCTGAAATTTCTTTGTCTATTTTCTGCTGATCAAGGTTGACAATGCCCCGCTCAAAAATTGACAGCAAGTGGCTATTATTCCGATTTACAGACAAGCATACCCCTGCATTGGAAAATGTATCCACCTCTTTTAGACCTCTGTAAGCATTATTCTTCTGAAGAAATGTTCTGGCCAAATATTCATTGGATATAGTAGCATCTACTTTTCCTCTTTTTACCGCTTCATAACAGTCGGCTTCAGATTCATAATATACATATTCGTAGTCTCCATTAAAAATACCCGCCAACATAATGGAGGTTGGACTTGGTTTATTCTTGGCAATAGCTATACGTTTAATATCATTGACATCAAAATCCTCCCGTATTATTAATCTAAGGCCAATGGTAAAAATGTCATTGGTCTGGGACAAGCCCACCTTTTCTGCCCACCACAAATCTTTATAGAAGCCGAAGGCAGCATCCACATCTCCCCAAATCACAGCATTTTTGAGACTATCACTGTCATCAAAGGGTACATAAGTAATGATGGAAGGATCCACTTCAATATTCTTGCAAATGTCATTCATTACGGTGGTAATAACACCCTGCGGAGCATCACCGTTGGTGCCTCTAGCACATAATGGCAAATGTCTACTAAAATATCCGATACGTAAGTACTTCTTGTTATTTAGCCATTCCCTGTCATCAGGAGAAAGCCTTGAATCCATCATGGCATCCTTGAAATGTTTATATTCCATATCATTCCAGAAGTAAGGATGAGAGGCCATAATTTTAGGTTGAGCAAGATTAAGCTCCTCCAATAGGTCAGTGCGTTTTGGGGCAGTGACAAGATAATAATCGGAATCACCCAGCAATACAATATTTGATATTCCATTTACTTTTCCCCGGAAATGTGTTCTGACAAGAGCATCTATCTTGCCCTCCATCAAAGCCTTGATTTTGTTGTCAGTTCCGCTGCCCATAGGGACAATCTCACAGTCAATATTATTTTTTTCAATCCAATCCTCCAGATACTTTATCTGAACAGATTTTTCCTCCACACCGATTTTCTTTCCATTAAAGGTGCTTAAATCCATACTATCTATTTGATTATTGTCTGTTTTTACAGCAATATAATAGATTTCACGCCCCATACCATCTTTAGGATAATTGATTAATCCTGCCCGTTCCGGGGTGTAGGAAACATCCGTCATCAGATCTATCTCACCGGACAGTAGCTTTTTATACAGCTCTGACCAGCTACCATAAACATACTCATAGCGCCATCCCGTGTAATTAGCCACTGCCTGAAGGTATTCATAGCCATAGCCTGATTTTACTGCACCCTGTGATGCACCACCCATAAAATTGCCATCACTAAAGTAACCCACCTTTACCACCTTGCCGGTTAAAGGTGCGCCACTGTCCATATCTGTCGGAGAAACTTCTACTGGCTGAGGACTACAACCGGTGAAAACGCTCAACAGCAAAAAAACACATATAAAAAGAAGGCGTTTCATCATTTCTATCACCTTTATCATTGCAGTAATCCCTCTGGCTTTACGTTCATGAGGATTTCCTTAACCAGTTCCTCCTCCAGCTTGTTTTGGAATTCTGCCATGGCCTTTTCCTCTTCTGCCTTAAATTCCTTGCGTCCAATGACATTGCCATCCTTCAGCCCCTCGTCATAGCCACTGTTATAGCCCATAGAAAAACAGTCCTCCGCTACAGAACGCATAGCATCCTTTAAGCTAGTACGAAAGACTTGCTGAAATTCGGCATCCACCTTGTTGTGCACGAAAAGACTGGAAAGCATCTTTGCCACCAGCTCTTGCTTACCCATGGTATCCTCAGACAACAGCTCCTTTAATGAAACCTTTTTAACATTCTTGGTCGTTACCATCTTTGATTTAGCAACCATAATAATCCCTCAATTCTGTGTGTACGGGTTGCCTTTCTCTACTATTCTTTCCTATCTTCCTTAGTGTGGTATAACTTCGACACGAGGGCCCTTTTTTCCTGCAAAAATTGTATTTGTAAACTTGTATACCTATGTGTTAAAATATTCGAGTATGATTGAATTTTTGTAGGGGGTCTTTGACTAATGGAGAGAGAATCCTTCCAGTCCAGACTGGGATTCCTGCTGGTAAGTGCTGGCTGCGCTATCGGCATTGGTAATGTATGGCGTTTTCCATACATCTGTGGTGAGTACGGTGGTGGATTGTTTGTACTTATCTACTTATTATTCTTGTTAATTATGGGTGTGCCTGTGCTGGCTATGGAGCTGTCCGTAGGACGTGCAAGTCAGAAGTCTGCATACCTTGGTTTTAAGAAGCTAGAGCCTGAGGGCACCAAATGGCATATTCACGGTCTTACCAGTATCGTGGGCAACTATATCCTGATGATGTTTTATACCGTAGTTTCCGGCTGGATGCTGGACTACTTCTTTAAATTCATCCGTGGTGAATTTACACCAGGTATGAATACTGAACAGATTGGCAATGTGTTTGGCAATATGCTGGCCGATCCTGTGGAGCTGGTATTTTGGATGCTCCTTGAGGTTGCCCTCTGCTTTATAATCTTAAGTGCCGGCATTCAGAGCGGTCTTGAAAAGGTAACCAAGATTATGATGGGTGCCCTGCTGATTCTTATTATCGTTCTGGGACTCCACAGCTTGGTGTTGCCTGGCGGCATGGAAGGTCTTTCCTTCCTGCTTCTGCCAAGCCTTGACGGTGTTAATCAGCATGGTTGGTGGACCGTTATCTCTGCCGCCATGAATCAGGCCTTCTTCACCCTTAGCGTTGGTATGGGTTCTATGGAAATTTTCGGCAGCTACATTGACAAGCATCATTCCCTGCCTGGGGAATCCGTTCGTATTGCGGCTTTGGATACCATCGTGGCTATTATGGCCGGAATGATTATCTTCCCTGCCTGTTTTGCATACGGTCTTCGTCCAGATGCGGGACCTTCCCTTTTATTTATCACCCTGCCTAATGTATTTATGGATATGACCGGCGGTCTTATCTGGGGAGCCCTGTTCTTCCTGTTTATGACCTTTGCCAGCTTCTCCACTGTACTGGCAGTTTGTGAAAATATTATTTCCTTCTGTATGGACACCTTCAAATGGGGCCGTAAAAAGGCTGCTGTTATCAACGGTTTCATGGTAGGCCTTTTGAGCATCCCTTGTGCTTTGGGCTTTAACGTATGGGAGAACCTCACTATTATAGGCAACCGTGGTGTGCTGGATACTGAGGACTTTCTGGTAAGTAATCTGATTCTGCCAATCGGTTCCCTTATCTTCCTGCTGTTCTGCGTCACAAAATACGGCTGGGGCTTCAAAAACTTCTTTGAAGAAGTTAACACAGGAGATGGCATGAAGTTCCCTGTCTGGGTAAAGGGTTATTTCCAGTGGATTCTGCCAGTTATGCTCTTTGTAATTATCGTACAGGGATTAATACAGTAAATAAAATGAAAACCTCGAAACCTTTAGTAATAAAGATCTCGAGGTTTTTCTTTTAAAAAATATTATAAGTGAGGTGTCCCCCATGAACAGAAACAAAGAAGCCTGTCATTGTAAAAATGTGACCTATGGCATGATTGAGGATGCTATAAAGGACGGCTGCACAAGCTATAACGACATTCAGGAGAAGCTCCGCTTTGGCATCTCCTGCGGCAAGTGCCAGGAATTTATACAGCATCTGATTAAAGAGCTAAGTGCTAAATCATAGGCTACTGATATATTACCTTCATGTAGACAATAGGATGTGGTCTGCCCTGCTCGTCATGAGCTGAGCGTTTGTAGGATACAAAGCCCATTTTCTCGTAAAAGCCATAGGCTTTGGAATTATCCTCGTATACATTAACTTCTCTGACGCAAAGCTCCCTTATACAATACTGGACCATCCTCTTTCCAAGACCCTTGCCCCACTCATCCGGTGCAATGAATAGCATTTCCAATTCCCCCGTTGAGGTTCCCATAAACCCCACGGGTATTTCCACGTCATTTACGGCAATAACTAAAGTAGGAACGGCCTGTAATGCCTGAGGAATAAATTGCTTTATTTCGTTTATTTCATCTTCTGTCAATGTGGAGTACCCTCACAGACATGAACATGAATAGGTTCATCATTCTCTTTTGACCAAAAGAAAATTATATATTTTCCAAAACGGCAAATTTTAGGCAACTCCGGCGCCACCTTCCCTAGCAAGTTCCCATATAATGAAGGCATTTCTGCTTGCATAATCTAGTAGATCCTTTTGTTCCTGATCTGTAAAACCTTCTGCACCAACAATATCAAGAGAAGGCAGGGTCGATTCGAGGAAATAAAACCCTCCATCAACGGGTTTTTCAAAATAAATTCTTATGTATTCCATTCCATCTTTAGTCTTAGCAATATCACTATAGGTTAAAATTACATCATCAATTTCAGTGTAAAAGTTTTTCATAAGTTTTCCCCCTAGCCATAGTCTTTTGATCATTATATCACATTAAGATAAATGTTCCATTCTGTTTCTTTATAACCCTACCCATGCCATAATCATCTGGTAAATTCCCTGCATACTGACCAGACAAGGAAGATATGGGCATTTTCAGCCAGCTTTAAACGCTGATAATCCTTTATACACCATTCAGTCCTTCACTTTATACTCATCCAGCCGTATTACCCTGTTATAAAGACAGGTGAATTTGCTAAAGTCCCTGCTCTGGTGCCAGTGGCCAAAGAACCACCGCTTAAATTCCGGGTTGTGGTTGTATATTAGCTGAAGGGCCTTTTCCACAGTGCTGTACCCTATTGGATTTAAGTGAAACATTGGCCTTATCAAATCAATAGGGCAAGTATGGGTAAGAATATAGTCCACCTTGTTGCCAACCTTTTCAAGATTATCCACGGCCTCATTAAACTCCGCCCAGGAAGGTACTTCCTGTGGCCACCAGCTCAAGCCCTCTCTGCGGTGTTCCCTGTCGGTGGAATCAGCTCCACCAAGCACGAAAAAGGACTGGTCCTCTATTTCATAGACTTGTCCCCGCATAAGGTGGATAATGCTGCCATCCTTGTGTACCTTCCCACCGTGCCACTGGCTGACTTCCATACTGTTTATCCAATCATGGTTTTCGTGGTTTCCATCAAGCCAAAGGGTAGTCCATGGCTTTTCCTGCAGCCACTTGTGCCAGTGCCTAAAGGTCTTGTCCTCATGCCAGTAAAGTCCAAAATCCCCAAGGATAATGACAAAATCCTCCTTGGTCATTTCCGCCTGCTGGGGGAAATAGGTAGTATTCAGTTTGGATATATCAAGGGGAATATGGGTATCCCCAGTTATGTAAATCATGGTTTATCACCCACTAAAAATGCTCTCAGTTGTTTATCGGGAATATCGCAGTTCCTGACTTCCGTATCAGAAGCCCCACCATCTTCCAGCTTAATGTCATCGCTTTCACACATCTCTCCACTGCAATAAGGGCAATAGAAGCAATAGTCTTCCATTAAATGCTGTAAAGGTTTATCTAAATGGGATTTATATTTGGGATATAGAAGGTATTTTTTTAATATCTCTTTGGTGATTGGGATAAGCATGTTACAATTTCCCCTTTTTCCTCAAATCTTTTCTAATCTCATCAACGAATTTTATGGCTTCTTCCTCTGTTAGCAGTCTTCCATTTGCTTTGATGAAAGATTGTCGACAAGATTCAATGACCTCAGATATTGGGCGATTGCTGCGTTTAAATTTCTTCTGTTCTTTTCTGTCCATATCGGCCCCTCAATTCACTTTCCCCCAAAGAAGCTCATAATCTTCTGCCAGCCGGATTTATCACTTTTTATCAGCTTTTTGGCATCTTCCTTGGTGAAGCCCTTGGCTGCATTGGTGTAGTAGACATTCAGTTCCGGGGCGGTTTTAAACAGGGATTTGTCATCATCGAAAACGATATAATCCCTGATATTATGCGCCTTGCAGTAATTAAGTATGCTCCGCCCCCTGTCCAGCTGGTCAAGCTCCTCAGTTTTATCCAGTATGCGGATTTTCTCAGGAGCCATGGCATGGATTAGCTCCTTTATATACACAGCATGATTGCCTTCACTGTTGAAGCCCGTTTTCCATGAAGAAGTAAGGACTATGCCCACCTCGTGCTTATGCTTCTCGTTCAGATAGCCCATGTATTCAAGAAAACAGCTGATACATTTGCTATTTAAGGTGAAAGGGCGCTTCCAGTCCATTTCAGTGTTCAGCACCCCGTCCACATCCAGAAATATGTAAAACATAAAATCACGATCCTTATATAATAGTTTTTAATTGATAGCTGCCATCAGACCTCTTGTAATATATTTTCCAAACAGGAATGAAAGCAAGCATCTTTGTCGGACCATATAGCCTCAACCAGATATGGCTTTATTTGTTGGGCATGTAATAAATGAATATATGCGGGGCCAAACTGATCATATTCATTGGCTCCATAGATGATGATATTACCTTCATGCTTAATAATTTCACAGCCAGCTTTTTGGCATATATCTTTTATAATGCTTAGCATTTCATCCATGTTGGCCTTTGGAGAGAAGGTCAGCTCCAGGGTATAGTTCATGACTTTTATGAATGACGTTGCCGATACTTCAGACTCTTCAATTAAACCAAAGCAGCCGCTGCGGCGCAGATACTCTACCAGGGCATCAGGGTCAGAGCACAGCCTTCTGACTTCCTCCTCCCTTGGCAGCAGCACTACATGCTCCCAGCAATCGTAATCTTCAATGCGGTAGCTGTATTCATCAGGGATTTCCACGATTTTTAATTTACAACCCGAGGGAGCAGCCTTTTCCTTTAAATCAGTTATGGTTTTTATAAGATAGGGATCGTCTCTGCATAAATCACAATTTATATGCTTAACACCACCCCAGTCCAACATATCATCAGTAGGCAATTTAATGGGGCTAAGACTGTTGTAGTATTTTACCCCTTCCTCAGATAAGGCAAAGGGGCAATAGTATTCATTTATTACGATTTTCTTCATTTAAAATCACCTTTTCTATTTTGAAGGGCTTGCTTGGTTCAGGCGTTCTTTTATTTCAGCCTTCAGCTCTTTTAGTATTTCCTTGTTATCAATAATAAATACAGAATTATCATCCATATTTACACATTCATTTCCCTCTAACATTGCCAAACATTCAAAAACATCAACCAATAAATAGGAATCCAGCTGATTTATTTTTTCTGTTCTTTCCTGCTGACTCATAGCAAGGATCATCTGAGAAGTTCTGACGGTATTTACTATTGTGTGTTTTTCTTTCATAGTAACAGCCCCTTCCAAATATCCATCAGCTAAATGCCTAATACAGTGACCTGTAGAAAGCCCTGGAATCTTGGCGGTCGGATAAGCCCGATACACTGCCATCACCTGTTTCAATTACCTTCCATGAGCCGTCAGCCAATTCCGCATAATCCACGGTATAAAAAGGACTTTCCACTGACTGGTATTTTTTCAGCATTTGCGCTGGCGGTGCGGGAGCGAAGGTCCCCTGCCCAGAATTTGGTTTAAGGGAAATCATTTCATTATTGGCATAAAAGGCCCTGTATTCATTGGTTTTCCCATCATATTTCTTCAGATTGAGATATTCCTTGATACATATTCCCCCAGTCAGAAGATCACCACGGTATTTGTAAAATACCTCCATCCAGTGCTCAAAGTCCTTCTGGCTGAAGGAATTATCAAAGAATCTTGGAAAATCCGAGCCTTTTACTGATTTAACAAAATCCTTAACCATAAACCGCGGAAACTCCTTTAAAACAGAGGTTATCTGAATTGGCTCATGTAGCTTAAAACATAGAATACGGGCACTGTCCTCCTTGACATAGGGATAAGCATTTGGAAAAACATGAAGCCTCTCATATTCCTCAGGGCCTGTAGTCAGCAGGATATTCTTTTCTTGCATTGCTTTATAAAAGCGGGCATATTTCTCCGGCTGCATCATCCATCCCCGATAAACAGCCTTGGTGCCAAGCTTTGGCAAATCCCCGGAAATAACCAGCTTTCCCTGCTGAAACCAGCCTTCATAGCTAAATATAAGCGGAATGAGATTTGGCTGTTCCAGCACTGCCCTATATTCATTTTCAAAGTCCCCATCCACAACTGAAGGATTAAAATAATCCGAAGGGAACAATACTATACTTAAACGTTGCTTTTTCTTATCATATATGGATTCCATTCTATAAGCTCCTCATAGCACTCATCACAAAATGGTGATATCCATCGTAAATTATCCCGCATGGTTCCTTCAGCACCGCACATCACACAGGTATGTTCACTTAACTCAACATATTTGCTTTTAATCTGCTTTAATTTATTATGACGGCCGCAATCATTGTCATACCAACGAAGAGAGCCAAACTTTTCCTTGATTTGCTTAACCCAATATTCCTCCAGCATATTTTCTTCAAGGGGAAACGCTTTTATTTCCCTGCAGATATCCTCACCAAACGCCTTCTTCCAGCCCTTTGGCATAGGACCCAGCATGGTGTAGCTGTAATCCGCCCTATCCAATTTCTCCCTGGTTTCGCGTTTTCTTGGTATGAGAAATGGATAGTCCTTCATTAATCGCTTGTTTTCCTTAATGCACTCCGCTGTCTTTTCCTCGGCGCATTCCATAATGACATCCTTAAGGTGGCGGATATGGCTCACATGGCTATCTGCCACATCCTTTGGAAAGCCAGTCTTGTATATGACCCTTCCGCTTGGCAAATCCATCTGTATTGAATTTAAGCTGTTGCTCTCATTCCACTGCCTGACGAAAACAAGGACGTGCTGCTCTCCATTATCTGATGTATATATATTTGAGAAGGTTATCTTGGTGCCATCAGGAAAAGCTATAAATTCATGCCTCTTGGTAAAGCCTATAAATTCGTCCATCAAGATCTCCCCCCATCGCTGAAATCCTTTGTTTATCTAATAATATCAAACCTCTAAAGCCCCATCAATCAACGTATTGACTGTGTTTATGCAGTCAAATTGAGTATTAAAAAATTAAAAAATTTGAGATATTACTCACTTCAAAAAAGAAGCCCCAGCTTTTGCCGGAGCAACAAATCTCATATCCATCTTCACATCGTTATAGTATTTGCGGATCACTTCCCATGCTGACAAGAAATTCTTTCATCGTTTCATCTGCACTATATTCATCCTGAAGACTCTTTAAACCGTACCTATAAAACAGACTTCGCATAGTTTTAAACGGGCCTATCATAATGTCCATCTCATCGTCACTCAGTTCCCAATGCTGTTTTAAATAAAGTTCCGCCACATAATTTCTTTTTCCCTTATATTTTTTTACTTTATTAAGAGTATCTTGTGCCACTTTTTCACTTAAATCATATTCATCAACCTCTCCAACCCAACGATTTGCTGTGGAGTAAATTGCCTCAAATATGCGTACCAGTTTATTGTTAATGGTTTCAATATCACCCTCGCAAGGGGTTCCTGAAAAATATAGTTCAAAGATAATCTGTACTATTCTTTCCTCCAAGGACTTTTCAGAAAAGTTTCTACATTCAGCTATTTTTTCTATAACTGAATAATCATATTTCAGGCAATCACATAAGATCCTTGCTTCCATGGTGTATTGTGCCTCTTGAGCTTTGTTAAATAATTTTTCACGTTGCTTGGTGATTTCTTTGCCTACCTCCTCATCAATATATTTATGTATTTGGGCTTCCAAATTTTGTTTTAGCTGACTGTACCATTCATGTGATATCTTCATTATTCCATTGTGAGTTACCAATTTGCACAGATTAATTTCATCAGTATTGAAATCTATATTTTCGTAAAACCATAAATGTCCTTGTATTGAATTATGAACTAGGCTCAAATAAGCATCACTCTTTGAATTGGTAAGCAAGCTATCAACTGTAACATCCAAGGAATCAGCTATCTTTAAAAGCATTTCAATATCAGGCTGTCTTTTATTATTTTCATATTGACTGTATGTAGAATATGGAATATCTAACGCTTTAGCGAAAGCTGCCTGAGTATTATATTTCTTACTTCTTGCCAACCTAAGGTTAGTTCCGAAATTGTATCTATTGCCTTTGATGTTTGTTTTCATTCGTTATCACCTCCACATCTTGTCTATATCATATATCCACAATGTGAGAAGAATCAATAAACATTTTGCGTATTTTTCACTCAATACGAGTATATTATTCTTCGACATTTTTCTTAGTCATCCATTTCCATCAAAGTAGGCAAACAATCCTCAATCTCGTCATCGATGGTACTTATTATTGACTTGAAATAATGTGGGTATTCTTTATGATCATGACAATACTCTAGGACCCATTTTATGATTATGCAATAAGAGTTTTTGTCAGTAGGCAGCGTAAAAAAGCCATATTCCGGCTCAGAAACACCTCTTTTTCTGGCATATTCTCTCATTGGGGCAAGCAAGGCATCTGTCGTAGTCCCGGCTGCTTCCACTGCTTCCATATCAAAATTGAATCTAAGGGTGGTAAGATTGTCATAATATTGGGTTCCTGCCGTTTCCAATGCTTTTATATAATCTCTGGCAAATTCATATATTCCGCGCACGCGGAGCATATCTTCCATTGTAGAATATTCTGGGCCCAATAAGCTGTTGCATATCTCCGCCAGTTTATCTCCAAATATGGATAAAGGATCCGATGATATCAACACTTTGTTGCCTGTCACCCTATGCAAATCAGCAAGCAACCCCCAAAATAACTCATGAAATATTTCTATTTGTTCAATAACTTCATAATCTTTCATAGTTGTTCCTCTCTGGGCAAAATCCCCCATTCTTGTTAGGTTACTTATCATAATATCAATCCTGCAAAGCCCTATCAAGCAACGATTTGAGTGGTTAATAAGGCAAAATGAGTATCAAACTTTTCTATACAAAAAGCCCCAGCTTTGCCAGGGCCATGTAGTTATAATAATTCAAAAATCTATACAAAAAGAGGATTCCCAAGACATTACGCCTATATCACCTGTTTTCCCAATGCGGACAATTCATATACTCTGCGTTCTGTCCATTCACGTACAAGAAAATTTCTGGCTGCCGCGTCCAACAAACATCTTCTCTTCTTAGATCTGCCAATAGTAACAGGAGCAATACTCAGAAAATCCTCTTCTTGCCAAAATTAATCAAACCTCTACGGTTGTTTCCAAGTCCAGACGGTCTATCTCTGAAGACAGCATTTCAGCTTCATCAGACAGTTGCCGGGCCCTATCTGCATATTTTGCAATATCATAGGTGGTTACATTCACCAACTGCGTGCAATCCGATCCGAAACCACCACGGTCGCGCATTCTTGGATTTTTGGAACCCAAAGCACTACAATACTTGGCTTCCTTCCGTAACATAATGGTCTTTTCAACCATTGTGGCAATGTCGTTTTTGTTTGAGCTCGGTGCCGCCCCCACATTGGCCAGTCGTATAACCCGTCCAACTTCAATAAGGCGTTCAATACAGTCATCAATCTTCTTTGTAACCTCATCTACTGATACATCAATAAAGTCCATTGGATTTTCCTCTGGCATTATTGTCACAATAGCTACTCCATCCCGCTTTTCTACAAGTCTATCCAATTCCTTACCCAAGCGGGCCTTCAATACTCTGGCTTCCTTTAAGGTCATCTTTTCCATATTATCAGCCTCCAATCGTTAAGCCATATGATGATTTATTTTTTCCCGTCAATTCTTTCCATTTCATTCCATAATGCCTTAACATCATGGGTTTCTCTTATACATCAATACCAAAAAACTCCATTATCTGCTCCACCGAAACAGGATAATATCCATTGGCCTCCACTCCCACATCATATCTAAGTATTCCATTCTTGCGATTCTCCAGATTATATGATTCATCATTGTGCATGTGCCCATGGAGCATAATGCTGCCGTAATGGCTCTTGGGCCAGGACAGCATCGGGTAATGCATCAATGAAATGGACTGCCCTTTATATACAATGGTCATGAAATCCCTTATTTCCTCAAAAAGCAAAGGGTCGTATTTCTTGTCATGGTTTCCCTTTAAAAGGTACTTCTTGCCATTGAGCTTGGATATAAGTTCATTGGTCTCCTCCGCCTTTATACGGTGGGCAATGTCTCCCAGAATATAGACTGTATCATTTTTGTGTACCACTGCGTTGTAGTTCGCTATGATGGTACGGTTCATTTCATTTTCATCTGCAAAGGGCCTGTTCTGCATATATATTACAGCCCTGTGCCCAAGATGCAGGTCACTGGTAAAATATATCATTCTAACACATCCTCATTTCCTGCATATTCAGTTTCTTTTCCTTCAAATCCCTATAAATATCGTAACGCTTTGTAACCACCGGCTTATGGCCACGGCGGAAAAAATATATCCACCATTTCTTCCTTGGTTTTCTTCAGATCATCTGCAATGTTCTGAATAGAGGAAGTCTTTCCACCAGCCCCATAAGGAACCAATGGCTCATGAATCATGACCTTGCTATGGGGCAAAAGATAACGGCCATTTCCACCACAGCAGAAAAGCACTGCCGCCATGCTGTAGGCCCTGCCCAGGCAATAGGTTTTAATTGGCATTGGGGCACTCTGGATAATGTCATATATCACCATACCGGCATCAATGCTGCCGCCCCCGGAGTTAATAAAAATCTTCACTGGCTCAGTGGCATCTTCCAGAGTTAGCTGGCTAATCTCCTTGGACACCTTCACCGCCATAGCATCATTGATTTCCCCTTCTATGTATATCATTCGCTTGCTGTGGAGCATACCATCAACTGTCAGCTCCTGATAGCCGCTGTTGCTGTATATTACTGTGTTCATATTAAAATACCTCCGGATCATCACATTTATTGTATGCTTCATTAGCAAATAGCAATGGGGCGTCATCTTCCTCATTTATTTTCATAAGACCAAATTCAAAAAATAGTTTTCTTCTCCCTTGAAACGGATCCTCTATCTCTTGAATAACCTCTTCGTCTAATCCCCAATGCATATTCAAAAACAGCTCCACAATTGGATTAATGCTATCAGGATAGAAATCAGCTATATCACACATATCATCAAGTGCTATTAAGGTTTTATCACTGACCGTATCCGGATAACCAGACTGCCACATACGTCTTTGATATTTAACATTCTCAATACTAATTAGGAAACGTAATTCCTTTACTGCTCTCTTGTAATTTCCTAATAAACTTAAAGTATTATCAATGTCGCCATCGGTATTGAGCCCAGTAAAATACATCCAGTAAATAGTATTCAGTATTTCTGCCTGCTTAGATGCAAACTCCATATCAGATTTTTCCACTAATTCCTCTATTACTGAATAATCATAATTCAATGCCTTGCATAATGTAGTGGCCTCAGTAATATTCTTTCCAATATTAGCTTTCTCATATAAACAATCCCTTCTGTTATTCAGCACAGTTTTTATACTGTCATTTATATATTGTTCATACTTCTGTTTTGCAGAATCTATTATTGTCTTGCATATATTTGATTCTATTTTTATAAAACCATTTAGTGTCTTTATCATAATGATATCCGTATCTCGATTTTTATCATCTTCTACCAATACTTCCCCTGGCAGCAAACATTCATTTAAATGGTTGCGAACCGTAATGACATCGTCCTTTCTTTTAGTGCCAATAAGCAAATAATCTATTGAAGTATCTAATAACTTAGCAATTTTTATTAACAGGTCAAAATCAGGCTCTCTTTTGCCATTTTCATACTGGCCGTATGTTGTGGCCGGTAAGTCTAAAATATCTGCAAACTCTTTCTGGGTTTTATACTTCTTGCTTCGCTGCTCTTTAAGATTTTTTCCGAAGGAATTGTTTATATTTGATTTGGTAATATTCATATCTAATCGCTCCTCACTGTTGTTTGATTTGTTGTATATATTCTATATCAACTCACAATGAATATCTATCAACATTTTGAGAGTATTTTATCCTCAAAATGAGTATCTTGATTTTATAGTTTGGTAATTCGGTGACTGCTCGCAGTGACCGCCGTACCGGCCCCATAGCAGGCACTGGCCCACCTTCCGGTGGCTGGGTATGCTCCCAGCTTTCTTCAGATACTGTCAGGGCTTTTCATGGCATAGCCGGAATCCGTGATGTAGGCATGACAGGAAATATGCTCACCGGCTGTTGTAGTTTGTTGTCCCCAACCTAAAGAGGAAGTGGACATCTTAAAGCTCGCTATATTATCCTCTTTAGTTTGAGTTGGGAACATATATTTGGTATAATAAATTGCGAGAGGCATTGATGTCATCGGTTCCTTCCCATCCTTTATGGGGAGGTGATGCTATGAGCAAATACGAAAAACTATCCTTGTTGATAGCCCTGATAAATCTCTTAGTGTCATTTCTAGGGTTTTTCAGAAGGTAATCTTCTGTAAATAAAAACGGAACCGGTTGTGTGCCGGTTCCCAACGCTTATTTTTCAGAGGGAACTGATGGTGCAAACATCAACTGCCTCTTTTCTTATGCTTATTTTATCACTAACACTCAATCTTGGCAATTATCTGGAGATACCTTTATTTTTTGTTCATCCTGATAAAGTCTGGATTGCAGCCCAACTACTTTGCCTTTTAATTTATTAATTTCAGTTTTAAGTTCATTGCTCTGCTTATACATCCTTGGTTAACACATTATGCTTAAATTCCTTTTGAAGCTCGTTATTGCCTTGAGAGAAAGCGAAAAAAGGATTTTATATTTTTTTATAGAAGGTATATGTGTTAAATATTATTTTAAATAAGTAGAGGATGTGGTTATGGTGAAAAAAACTATAATATTGCTTTTTACTTTCTTCTCCGTTTTATGTTACCTTATCCAATGCTCCCCTTCAATTTCGGAGGCTTATTCATCCCGTACAGATACCTATCTCCAGCCGATACGGGTAGCGGTATCTCCCCAAAATAGTACAGATATTAACTCCGAAGAAGCGCTTCTCACCCCACATAATTCAAATAACAAGCAAAGTAAAATGAAAATAGGCGTTATCGGTGCCATGGACTCCGAGGTGAACGCCTTAAAGGAAGCTATGACAATTTCCCGCAAGGAGACGAAAGCCTCCATGGAATTTTGCGAAGATTTGAGCTATGCCGAATTTGAAAAAAAGCCACAATGAATTCATCACAGCTGGTAAGTTATATGCTTGAAAACTGGTAAGCTGTTAAGATTTGTCATGGAGGTGGATAGTTTGAATGTGGAAATATTTTTCTGTGTTGTTTTGCTATTATGGTTTATGTTTCTAACTACAGTGAAGGCTTCCGCCTCTATTATGCTCCAAGGGGCCATGGCCTGCGAAACCGATAAAATGATTTCTTCCCTTAAAAATCCAAAAGAGAAGAAGATTGGTTCTTGGCGATTTATCAGTGGTGACTATCAAGGGGTTCCCCTGATAGTCGCCGTTACCCATGCAGGTGTTAGCTATGCTGCCGCTGCAACTGCTGTAGGTATTGAGCATTTTAATCCCGCTGCAGTTATCAACCAGGGAACTGGTGGTGGTCACGCCCCATCCATGCATACCTTTGATCTGGTAATTGGAGCTGATTCCTTTGATGCAAGTGCCTGGATCAGTAAAATCGAAAAAGATGGTGCCGACTGGCGGCATATACGCTTTTATGCCGTTAAGGACGATTATTATTTAACCGATGGTTATAGAATTTCAGCCGATGCCAATTTGTTGATGGTGGCGAAGGATATGTCCAAAGACTATCATAAAGGCAACACTGCCGTGGGCACTATTGCCACATCCAATAACTGGAACCGCCAAAAGGAAAGAATACTTTTTTTGAATAAGGAATACGGCTCATTGTGTGAGGACATGGAAACCCATGCCGTAGCTCAGATTTGCCGAAGCTATGGTGTACCATTTATAGGACTTCGGGTTTTGTCAAATACAGAGCTCCACGATGAAAAATTCAATCCCGAGGCCGGACACGCCTGTCAGGAGTTTTCCCTTTCAGTAGCAAAGGCATATTATGAGAAATACTTGAAATTTATGATAGAATAACCAACTTATTAGAATAATTACATTTTTACTAAAAACAAAGCCGACCACGCTAATGGTCGGCATCCATTTTTAAGAGCTGATATTCCCTTTATTTCCCCTTAAACACCGGGGCACGTTTTTCTGAGAAGGCCTTTATGCCCTCCTGGAAATCCTCCGTCCCCAGCAGCATTGCCATGGCCATGGCTTCGTAGGTCAGTGTCTCATCCAGTGAAGCCCCATAGTTATTTATTTCCTTTTTCATCATGGCCAGGGCCAATGGGGCTGCCCCTGCTATCTGCTTGGCAACAGCCATGGTTTTTTCACGCAATTCCTCTGGAGGAAATACACCATTGACCAATCCCAGGGAATGGGCTTCATCAGCCAGCAATGGACGGGCTGTAAACATCAATTCCTTTGCCTTGGCCAGTCCCACAGTCTTTGCCAGAAAATAGTAACCACCACAATCAGGAGCCAATCCTATATTGGCAAAGCTCTGAATAAATTTTACTCCTTGGGCCGCATAACACAAATCACAGGCAATAGCAATATTAAACCCAGCCCCTGCTGCTACACCGTTAACCATAGCTATAACAGGCTTTGACATACTGCTGATGAGCTTAACCACCATGCCGGCCTGGGCCACAAAATTACGTCGCTCCTCAGTGGTTTTTAAATTATCAAGGGATGGCAAATCACCGCCGGCACAGAAGCCTCGCCCTTCACCTGTGATTACCACCACCCGTACATCCGGGTCATGCTCAGCAAAATGCAGCTTCGCAAGCCACCCGTTAATCAGCTCCAAGCTCATGGAGTTCAGGCTTTTGGGGCGATTTAAGGTTAAAATTGCTACCCCATCACTCTTTTCATACTTTACAACATCCTCGGACACAGATACCCCTCCCATCAATGTATTGACAATAAATATATTTGCCAATAAATGTCCAATACTTAAAATTTCCTCAATGCCGCACCGTTGAGATAATCACAGCAGTCCCCCTGCTTAAAGCCCTGTTCCACCATCTGATGGATAATGCCATCACGGATTTTGAACCAGCCCGTGGACCAGTTGCTGAACAGGGTGTTTTCTGCCGGTGCACGGCCTATTACACGCTGTAATACAATATTCGGGGACAGATGGCGTAAAAACAGAATTACCCGTTTTTGGTATTCATCCCTGCCAATAAGCTCCAGCTCTCCCTTTTCATACTGCTCCGCCATGACAGTACCCTTTACAATATACAGTGCATGGAGCTTCACCTGATCAAGCTGTAAAGCAGACATTATATGGGCCGCCTCAATGGCGTCCCTGTCCGTATCCCAGGGCAGATTCAATATTAAATGGGCACAGGTTTGGAGCCCATATTTTTTTACCCTTAAAATAGCGTCAATAAATTCTGCCAAGCTATGGCCCCGATTGATTTTATCTAAAGTATGATAATTCACTGTCTGAAGCCCCAGCTCCACACAAATATCTATACGATATTTGCCGGCTAAATCCTGCATTATTTTTAAATAATCATCCCGAATACAGTCTGGACGGGTGGCAATATATACTGCCACTACACCCTCAGCCCGGGCTGCTTCCTCAAGATAAGCTGTAAATCTCTCTAAGGGCATATAGGTGTTGCTGAAATTCTGAAGATAGGGAATAAACTTTGTGGCCTTGTATTTGGGAACAATATGGGCCTTGTTGACCGCAATCTGCTCTGTTACGGTCATATCAGCCGGCAAATTCTCATAGCCAGCGCCAATTTCACCACAAAAAGTACAGCCCTCTATTCCACAAGAACCATCCCTGTTGGGACAGCTGACCGGAAGCGCAACAGGCAGCTTGTAGGTCTTCTCCCCATAGCGATTTATTAGATATTCTGAAAATGTGTTGTATACTGAATTGGTCATAAATTATTTTCTCTCCAAAGGAATTATAAATTACAGTGTATCATTTCAACCTGATATTCACTTCCACAACCCTATCGAAATTCCTGTTCTCATAAACAAACAACAGGGTCTGTGGCTGTGGAAGAAGTATGGAATTCACCACTGTCACATCAAAAAACTCTATGTGATACTTTTTATTGAGCTCACGCCAGTTGGTGAATTTGAACCCATCAATAACAGCAGATGCCCCCTGACCCTTTGGAAGCCTATCCCGCCAAAAGGCTGCTGTCTGCTCCTGATACTTTTCTTTGTTCCAATTAAGGAATTCAGGCCGGTTCTGGCCACTATCCGCGGTAAGGGCATCAAAACGCATCAGATTATCCATAATGAGGCGATGATTCTCAGCCGACGTGTCCATTATGCCATCCCTTGGACCATTGTCCACATCGGCACTTAAAATCATCTTAAAGAAATCCCACAAATATCCATAGAGATTTTTGGCACTGATGGCCCGTTTGTGATTTTCCAGCTTTTCCCAGTAGTCAGTAAAGCAGGAATAAAACTTAAAGGCGTTACCACCAAAAAAGTTTTCTATCATATATTCCATGGACTTCAGACAGCGTCCAGCGTTGTGATAAAGCTCAAACACCTGCTCAAAAATATGGAGCCAGCGAATCTCGCCATAGCCCATCACATCATTGGACAATACCTCATAGGGGCCAATATCCATATATTTATACTGATACTCCTCCACCATATCCATCATGGCAGAACCCTTTAAAAATTTCAAAAAGCCCAGCTGCAGCATATCAGTATGGAGAGCATACAAATCGTTAAAAGACTTCCCAAAGGACGCCAAATCCTCTCCGGGGAGTCCAATAATCAGATCCGTGTGGATATGGATATTATGGTGTTTTTGCAGTGCCTTTATATTTTTGCAGATATCCTCCCAATGATTTACCCGGGAAATTCGCTTTAAAACCTCTTTATTGGTGGTCTGAACCCCGATTTCCAGCTGAACCCTGCCCTTTGGCATGGATTGCAGTACCTCTACGGTTTCCCCATCAAAATAATCCACTGCCACCTCAAAATGGAAATTGGTGCGGCAAGTCGCCGGCAAAGCCCTGATATATTCAATTATTGGCAAAAAATGGGATTTTTTAGCGTTAAATGTACGGTCCACAAATTTTACCTGACGCACAT